>CAMYMX010000195.1 GCA_947259605.1 uncultured Polyangiaceae bacterium
CGCTGCGCAAGGTTCGTCTCGAAGACGGCAAGGTGCTCGCACGACGCGAGCTCGAGCCGGATTTCTTCGGCGAAGGGCTGGCACGGGTCGACGACCAATTGGTGCAGCTCACCTGGCGAGCGGGGCTTGCTCAGGTTTGGGACTTGGCGACCCTAGAGCGGCGCACGACTCTCCGGTATCGCGGTGAGGGTTGGGGGCTGTGTTTCGATGGGACGGCGCTGGTGATGAGCGACGGCTCTTCGATTTTGGAATTTCGCGATCCCCAATCGATGGAGCTCCTTCGAGAGGTCAGCGTCATCAAAGAGGGGCGCGCCGTGCAGCGACTCAACGAGCTCGAATGCGTGGACTCCGAGATCTACGCCAACGTCTGGCAGAGCAACGAGATCCTACGGATCGATTCCAAGACCGGTCGCGTTACCGCTAGCATCGATGCGAGCAACCTGCTGACGAGGTTTGAATCGCTGCGGGCCGACGTCCTCAACGGAATCGCCTACAAACCAGATTCGAAGACTTTTTTGGTCACCGGAAAGCTTTGGCCTCAGCTCTTCGAGGTCGAGCTAGTGCCACGTTGATCTCCATCGTGAATCACGAGCTCCGGCTCCCATTGGGCGAGGCGTCTGCGCATGATTTCGATCGCCTCATGATGTTCGTCGATGAGCACGAAGCCTCTGCCTAGGCGCGCTGCAGCCTCACCGGTCGTCCCACTTCCCGCGAAGAAGTCCAGAACCGTATCCCCGGGCTCGCTGTGCACCTTGATGATGCGGTTCAGCACACCCAGCGGCTTCTGCGTCGGGTAGCCTGTTTTCTCTTTGCCGTTCGTGGGAACGATCGTGTGCCACCAGACGTCGGTCGGCGTTTTGCCCCTAGCCGCCTTCTCTTTTCCCACGAGCCCGGGCGCCATGTACGGAATGCGATCCATTTCCTCGAACTGGAAGACGTAGCGCTTGGGGTCGAGCACATACCAGAGCAGCGTGTCGTGCTTGGCTGGCCACCAGCGCTTCGGACGGCCACCAAAGTCGTACGCCCAGATGATCTCGTTGCGGAAGCAAGCCCGGCCGAGCAGGCGATCGAGGGCGACCTTCACGTAGTGCACTTCACGGTAGTCGAGGTGCACGAAGAGCGAACCGTCGCCGGTGAGGCAGGGCAGCGCCGCTTCGATTCGACTCATCAGGAAGGGAAGGTACTCGTCGAAATCGTCTTCGTACGCGGGGCTGTCGAGACGCTCGACCTCGTAGCGGCGGCCGCCGAACCCTTTGCGCTCCCCCTGGTCTGCAGCACGCACCCGCACCCGCTCGCGGGATTGCGTCTGCCCTGTGTTGAACGGTGGGTCGATGTAGATCAGGCGCGCGTGCTCGCGAGGGAGCGTCTGGAGGACCTGCAGATTGTCGCCATGCACAATGCGCTTCACGCGACCGAGCCTATCATTGAGAGAGGAGCGCGCCCATCTCCGAAGCCACTTGCAGCGCCTCTGCCGCCGCCCTACGCTCTCGGCCGATGCGTCTCGTGGTCAACGGTGAAGAACGGCAGGTTGAGCCCAGCACGACGGTGAAGCAGCTGCTTTCCTTTCTCGGCCTCGAGGACACCTTGGTGGCCGTCGAGCGCAACGAAGAAGTCGTCCCGCGGGCCCTGCATGAGAGCACCCGTTTCAGCGACGGTGACCGGGTCGAGGTGGTTCATTTCGTAGGAGGCGGTTAGGTGTCCGAAGACATTCTGAAGATCGGCCAGTTCGAGTTTCGATCGCGCTTGTTCACCGGCACGGGGAAGTACCCAAACCTGGACATGGCGAAAAAGGCGCTGGAGGCCTCTGGCTGCGAAGTCGTTACCGTTGCGGTGCGCCGGGTCGATTTGAAGGCCTCCGGAGCTGACTCGATCATGACCGTGCTCCGCGAGGGCAAGTATACGCTCCTTCCCAACACGGCCGGCTGCTACACCGCCGAAGATGCGGTCCGCACTGCCCGGCTTGCGCGGGAGCTTTTGGACACCCCGCTTATCAAGCTCGAGGTCATCGGCGACGAGCGGACGCTATTTCCCGACGTGCCTGCAACACTCGAAGCCGCCAAGGCCTTGGTGGACGACGGTTTCACCGTCCTGCCCTACTTCAACGACGATCCGATTGCGGCCCTTCGCCTGGAGGAGCTCGGCTGCGCCGCGGTCATGCCATTGGCCGCGCCCATCGGCAGCGGGCTTGGCGTCCGCAATCCGTTCAACATCGAGATCATCGTCAAGCACGCGACGGTGCCGGTGATCGTCGACGCGGGCGTCGGCACTGCGTCCGATGCGGCGATTGCCATGGAGCTCGGCATTGACGGCGTGCTGATGAACACGGCGATCGCCGGCGCCAAGGACCCCGTTCGAATGGCCCGCGCGATGAAAGCAGGGGTCGAGGCCGGCCGCGACGCATTCCTCGCAGGCCGAATTCCTCGCAAGCTCTACGCAACGGCGTCGAGCCCGCTCGAGGGCGTCATCGGCTCCAATCAAGACAGCCATTCCTGAGTCCGCCGCGATGACGCACGGCCTTCCGCGGATCTGGATCATCACAGACCCGGACCACCCCGACGGCCCGGTCGCTCCGTTTCGGCGCGCTGTCGAAGGATGCCCGCCTGGTGTCCTAGGGGTGCAGCTTCGAGCAAAACGGGCGTCGGATCGGCAGATCGTACAATGGGGTCACGAGCTGCGCGCGATCACGCGAGACACCGGCAGTGTACTGACGGTGAACCGGCGGACCGATCTCGCCGCGATCGTCGATGCAGACGGCGTGCACCTGCCCGAGCTCGGCCTTCCTCAGACCGAAATTCGCGAGCATTGGCCCTCCCTTACAATCCTCGGCGTCTCCCGCCACGATCGCGCGGGCCTTGAGTCTGCCGCGCGGGAACGTGGCAGCTACGCCTTCTTGAGCCCCATTTTTCACGTCCCCGGTAAGGCCCAGCCGATGGGCATTCATGGTTTTCGAGCAACGATCGCCGGTGTCGAAATGCCGACATACGCCCTGGGCGGCGTGCGTCCGGAGGATTTCACGCCCTTGCTTCGCGCTGGCGCGTTCGGTGTCGCGATCCGCCGAGCGGTCTATGCGGCCGAGCAGCCTAACAAAGCCCTGCGGCTCTTCCTTCGCGAGCTTGACAAGTATCTCTCGAACGGCGAATAGCCAGATGCATGGGGGCAATTCGCAGTGGGCTGGGCTGCCTTTCTTGGGTGGGCGCGATCTTCATCGTCATCGCCCTGTTGCTCAAAGTGCTCCTGTTCGACATGGCCGAGGTCGGACACAACGGAATGGCGCCCACGTTGCTCCGGGGAGAGCGCGTCCTGATCAACAAGCGAACGACCCCGACGCTCGGGTCGATCGCGGTTTGCCAGCATCCAACGGAGGATGGCTGGGTCGTCGCGCGGGTCGCGGCAACTGGCGGGATGACCATCAACTCGTTTGGCACCGAGCTCTTCATCGATGGAAAGCCCGTCGACTACAATGGAGGGGGCAGTAGCTCGTTTTACAATGCCGACACCGACCGGACGGTGCAGGTGACTTGGGGCGATGAGTACCTTGGAACCGGCAAACACCGCATCTTCCTAGGCGAGAATCGTCGTCACCACGTCGAAAAGACGGAGGTCCCAGCGGGGAAGCTGTACCTCCTCGGCGACTACCGCGGCTACATGGGACAGGATAGCCGTGCGTATGGGCTCGTGGACGCGTCGAGCTGCCGAGGGACGATTGTGTTTCGGATGAGCCCGGTGGAGGGGCTCGAACCCGAGATCAGCCACGGTTACCTGGAGCTGATCCAATAGCGCCGCTTCCGCGTTGCCTGCCGGCCGGTCCGTTCTATGCTCCGCGCGCCGAGAACCACCGGACCGTCAGATGAGAGTCGCCGTCGTACAATTTCCTGGCTCCAACGCCGACTGGGACGCCCTGCACGCGGTGCGCGACGTCTTGGGTGCAGACGCCTGGTACGCGTTCCACAAAAGCACCAGCCTGGGTGACGCGGACGCCGTGGTGATTCCCGGCGGCTTCTCCTACGGCGACTACCTGCGCGCCGGCGCGATTGCAGGCTTCAGCCCGATCGACACCGCGGTTCGCGAGTTTGCCGGGCGCGGCGGGCCGGTCCTCGGAATTTGCAACGGCTTTCAGATTCTGACCGAGATGGGGCTCCTTCCCGGGGCGTTGACCAGGAATGCCCATCTTCGTTTCGAGTGCCGTGACATCTATCTGCGGGTCGAAAACGAAGGTCCGTTCACCGACATGGGCAGGGGCAAAGTGCTCCGTCTCCCCATTGCGCATGCGGACGGTCGGTATCACACGACGAAGCAAGGTCTTGCGGACCTCGAGCGCCACGGGCAAATCGCTTTTCGCTACTGCACGCACGGCGGACATGAGCCCAAAGGCAGCAACGCGAATCCAAACGGCTCGGTCGCGGACATCGCCGGCCTTTACAACCGGGAGAAAAACGTGCTCGGAATGATGCCGCACCCCGAGCGGGCAAGCGAAGCCATTCTCGGCAACGATGACGGGCTCGCGCTATTCAAGTCGCTGCGGCATCACTTGGGGTTCCCATGAGCACACCAGCGAACTTTCCCGGAGAGCCCGATAGCTCCCCTGAGATCGCCCGCGAGTTCGGGCTAGCAGCAGAGGAGTGGGAACGCGTCCTGAGCACCCTGTCACGCTTGCCCAGTTATGCGGAGCTCGGGGTCATCAGCGTGATGTGGTCCGAGCACTGCTCGTACAAGTCTTCTCGCGTTCATCTCGCTCGCCTACCGACGACGGGCCCGCAAGTGGTTCAGGGGCCTGGCGAAAACGCCGGGGCGGTCGACATCGGTGATGGCTTCTGCGCGGTGTTCAAGATGGAGTCGCACAACCATCCGTCGTACATCGAACCGTACCAAGGCGCTGCGACAGGGGTAGGCGGCATCTTACGCGACGTGTTCACGATGGGCGCGCGTCCCATCGCGTCGCTGAACTCCCTCCGATTTGGGCGCCCGGATCATCCGAAAACCCCTCAGCTGCTCAAGGGCGTGGTTGCGGGCATCGGTGGCTACGGCAACTGCATCGGCGTTCCGACTGTGGGCGGTGAAGTGCAATTCGACACGAGCTACGACGGAAACATTTTGGTCAACGCATTCACGGTGGGCGTTGCCAAGACCGACGACCTCTTCTTCGGAGTTGCAGAGGGCATCGGCAACCCAATCATCTACGTCGGCGCAAAAACTGGCCGAGACGGAATCCACGGCGCCACCATGGCGAGCGCCGAGTTTGGCGAGGAAACTGACAGCAAGTTGCCAACCGTGCAGGTGGGCGATCCATTCATGGAGAAACTGCTTCTCGAAGCCTGCCTCGAGATCTTCGCGACCGATTGTCTCTCGGGTGTGCAGGACATGGGCGCGGCCGGGCTGACCTCGTCTTCGGTCGAAATGGCGGACCGCGCGGGGAATGGTATCGAGCTCGATCTCGATGCGATTCCGCGCCGGACCAAAGCATTGAGCCCCTACGAGATGCTCCTGAGCGAATCGCAAGAACGCATGCTGATGGTCGCCAAAGCGGGACGTGAGCAAGAGGTGTTCGATATCTGTGCGAAATGGGACCTCGATGCGTCGATCGTCGGCCGCGTGACCGACACCGGGCGCTTCGTTTGCAAAGCAACCGCGGGCTACGACCCTTTCGATGGCACAGGTAAACCCGATCCCGTCGTCGTGGTGGATTTGCCGGTCGACCTGCTCACGAACGCGGCGCCCAAGTACGACCGACCCCAGCAGAGTCGAGCCGAGGCGGCCACCCTGTTCACGATGACCGGCGATGCTCCCGAAGACCTGGGCGCGGAGCTCTTACGCCTGATCGGTTCTCCCAACATCGGAAGCCGTTCCTGGATCTGGCGTCAATATGACCACATCGTTCGGAATGGAACCGTCATCCGTCCCGGGGACGGCGACGCGGCGGTGATTCGAGCGTTCTGTGAAGATGCTAGCGGGACTCGCGAAAAATTTCTTGCCGTATCCGTCGACTGCAACGGCCGGCACGTGGAGCTCGACCCATACGCTGGCGCAGCGATGGCGGTCGCCGAATGCACACGCAACATCGTTTGCGTAGGGGCAAAGCCGCTCGGGCTCACCGACTGCCTGAATTTCGGTAACCCCGAAGTGCCCGAGCAGATGTGGCGCTTCTCACAGGCAATCGACGGTCTGGCCGCGGCGTGCAGCGCGTTGGGCGCGCCTGTCGTGTCAGGCAACGTCAGCCTCTACAACGAAACTGATGGCAAAGCGATTCTGCCGACGCCGACCGTTGCCGTGGTGGGCCAACTGGAAGACCCCGATCATCGGCTGGGACTCGCGTTTCTGTCGGAAGGCGATGTCATTGCACACCTCGGACGCCCTTCGCGCGGAGTCCTCGGCGGCTCGGAATGGCTCGTGCAGCGCAGCGGCTCGGCGTCGGGCGCGCCTGTGGGGATCGACCTCGATGCGGAGGCCGAGCTGCAGCACGCGATGCTAGAGCTCGTTCGCGGGAAGCTTCTCAAAAGCGCGCACGACATCAGTGACGGTGGCTTCGGGGTGGCGCTGGCCGAATCTTGCATCGCGCACGGACACGGCGCACACGTCAGCCTGCCCTCGAGTGAGGACGCACCGGCGCACGCCCTACTCTTCAGCGAAGAGCCGACACGGATCCTCGTCAGCATTTCGCCGAGCAAAGTTGGCGAGGTTGGCGATATCTGCGCGCGCTACGGCGTGCCCTTCGAAAAGATCGGAACCGTCACTGGCCAAACCGTCGCGATTGAGGGCG
>CAMYMX010000196.1 GCA_947259605.1 uncultured Polyangiaceae bacterium
GGGCAGTGGTGCGAGAGCTTGCTCCGCTGGTTTACGCGATTCGCGAGCAGGATAGGTCGCTGGCCGATCAGCTCAAGAGAGCTGCACAGAGCGTGGTGCTAAACATCGCGGAGGCTCGAGGGAACGATGCGGGCAATGCGAGAGCGCGGTTCTCAACCGCTTGCGGCTCTGCAAAAGAAGTACGGGCCGCCCTAAACGTCGCAAGTGACTGGGGCTACATCGAGAGCCACACGGCAACTCACCTCGACGGGAAGCTCGACGAGGTGTGCGCCATCACATGGTGCTTGGGCAGAAAGCGCTAATGGGGCGCGGCGGAACGCGCTCCTCCGTACGGAGCTATCAAGACAAGCTCCCCAACCGCCCCAAGTCATGCGCGGCAGCGCGAGCCCGAAGGGCGAAGCCCGGCGCGAACGCGCCGGCAAGGCGGAGCAAAGCGAATGCCGCGCCAGGGAGGATTACGGGTGGGGGTGGGCGGGCGGTGTAATTAAACCAAACCACGCACGCATCCCACCAACCACCCCCCACCACACCCGCGCCAGCACAAGCGGTGCAACCAAACCGCTGCCCTCGGCGCCCCACCGAAGCCATACAATTAACCCATCTGAAAAGGGGACAGTCCCCTTTAGCGAGGGGTTACCACCTGCGTCAACGTCGCCCCCGGCTCTTCGGGCTCTGGCGGCTCGAGCCTGAAGGTCTCGACCACCTCAGCGCCGCGCTCGTCGCAGTAGTACGCCCATTCGCCCCACTGCGGGTCGTCGAGCTTGATGAAGAGCGCGACGCAGGCGTAGTAGGCGCGCGCGGAGAGCTCGGCGAAGGGCGTCAGGTGTTCGGTGAGGGCGTTCGTGTAGATCTCGAGCAGCCCTTCGTCTGCGGCAATGTCTTCTGGGACGGGTGCGCCGCGGATGCTTCCGGCCATGTCTTCGTACATGTAGCCGAAGAGGGCGGTGCCGATCCCTCGCTCGAACAGTGGGTGGGTGCGGAGCGCCCTGGTTGCAGAAAGCGCTCGGTCGGTGGCGGCTTGGCGCTGAAGAACCCAATCGCGGAACGCTCCCTCTGCCCAGCCTTCAATGACTTCTTCGCTGGCTCCATCGGGCGGTTCGGGCGGACGCACCGCCACCGCTTCTTCGACCCGCTTCCAAAGCTCCTGCAAATCGTTGCTCAGCTCCTCGCGCGGGTAGACCGGCTGCGGGACTGGAATGGGGCTCACGACGACTTCCTCAGGACCATCCGGGGTCTGCCGGCCCGCGCAGCCGATCGCCACGGCCAGCAACAATAGAAGCCAACGCCACATGCGGCGACATTAACAGGCCGAGATCGCTCGGGCGAGTTTTGGGCCGAATGTCTGGTTGACTTGGCCGGCCAGTTCGCAGTTCCATCGGCCAATGGCCGCCTCCCTCGTCGAGCTCAGCGACGCCGCCAGCGTCGACCGCGCCGCCCGGGCGTTGTTCGGCAGCTCCTTCGAGACGAGGCCGGCGGTTTCGCAGAGCTTTGCCGCCTGGCGTGCCGCTGAGGGCGAGCCGCTGACTTCGATCCTCATCAACGAGCACAGTCCGAAAAGCGACCTCGATTTCCTCGCCTTGCACCTGTCACGCGCGCGCTCGGATGCGATGGTCATCACCGGCAAGATCCTTCGCGACGAGCCGCAGCTGACCTTTGACCTCCACGCCGACCCGCGCTGGGGGGACGCATTGGTGAACTGGCGCGAACGCCGATGGGCTGTTTTCGAACCGCCTTGGCTGCTGATCCTGACCAACCGGGGCGAGCTCGACTTCGACCATCCCGTTTTTCATGGCTGGGCGAGGCCGCTCATTTTCACGAACGACCAGTCCGCCGCTCGGAAGCTGGCGGCAGCCCCCTGCCCTGTCGTTGCGGACGCAGCGCCCGACATCCAGCGCGCGATTCGGCACCTGCAAGTCTCGCGGGGCTGCGAGTGCGTGTCCATCGAGGCGGGCCCGTCGACCGCTCGCGAGCTCTACGAACGTCCCATCGCCATCAAGGAGCTTTTGCTTTCGGTCTACCTCGAGCCTTCGCTCGACGAACGGGCGCAGGGAGCGCCGCTCATCTCCCTGTCCGAGGTTCGCGCGTTGTTCCGCAGTGAGACCTGCACGGTCCATCGCGAGCAGGGGCGACATTGGAGCTTTCACAGGCTTCGGCGCTAGCGGGGCAGCCCTTCTCGCACTAGCCTTGGCGCCTCCAACATGCCGACCCTCTTCCAGCGCATCCCCCGAAACGCCGCCATTCTCATCGCACTGCTGGCCTTGATCGTCGGAAGTTCGGCGATCGGAGCCGACGGTTCCGGATGGCTCTTCGAATTGTTTTTCGACGCGATCCTTTTGACGGGCGTCCACTCCGTGGGCCCGGGGAAGCACCGATGGCCGTTCTTGGTGTTGACCGTCTTCACGCTCGGCGTTCGCTGGAGTGAGCGCCTTTCCGGTGTCGCCGCACTCGATGTAGGCGCCTTGTTCATCACCGTGATCTGGCTGGGGTACGCGGTCTGGATCATCATCCGCCACTTGTTTCAGCGCCGTGACGTGACGGTCGATACGATTCTCGGGGCCATGGTGGCTTACCTCTTGGTGGCCGTAGCATTCACCCTCGCGTTCGAGGTCATCGAGCTTCGGCACCCGGGTTCGTTTTCAGGGCTTCCGATGTCCGCCGGCACGGTTCGATCAGAGCTCGTCAGCGCGATGGTGTATTTCAGCCTCGTTTGCATCACGACAATGGGCTTCGGCGACATCGTGGCCGTTTCGGACTTCGCTCGGTCGCTCGCCGTATTGGAAGGGGTGTTTGGCCAGCTCTACCTCGCTGTGATGATTGCGCGGCTGGTAGGTTTGCATGTCGCCCGCGATGGAAACGCGAAGGCCTAAGCTGGTGCAGGCGGGGCCGTCGTGCTGGCTCCACCGTCCGCAGGCGCAGGCGTCGTGTTGCGATCGTCACCCTTCTTCGCCTTGAAGAAGATCGCGTAGAACGTCGGCACGACAATCATGGTGAGCACGGTGGCCACCAAGAGCCCACCGACGATCGTGACCGCCATCGCGACGTAAAACGCATCGGTGAAAAGAGGAATCATTCCGAGAACGGTGGTCGCCGCGGCCATCGCGACTGGGCGCAAACGGCTCACCCCGCTGTCGAGCACGGCGTCATACGTCGGCTTCCCCTGACGGACCTGCAGGTCCATTTCGTCGACGAGCACGATGGCGTTCTTGATCAGCATCCCCGACAAGCTGAGGAACCCCAGCAAGGCCGGTGACGCCGATCAGCGCCAGCGGCACGGTGAGCCAGATGACCAAGGGCTGGCGAATCGCGTTGAACAGACCAACCACGATCAAGACCATGATGCCGACGAATGTTGGGATCGGCGCGAAGAGCGCGGTTTGCGCATCCATCGTGCTTTCGTACTCTCCGCCCCATTCGACGTGATAGCCCGGTGGGAACGGCAGGGCTTCGATCTTGGGTGCAAGCCGTCCCAAAAGGGTCGGCGCGGAATCTTTGTCTGGATCGGTCACGACCGTCAGCGTGCGTTTGCGGTTGCGCCGTTCGACGACTTCATCGGTGAACTCCGTGTCGAGGCCGGTGACCACGTTCGCAAGCGGAATGTAGCGCTGCGCAACGGGGCTCCAAATGGGAATCTGACGAAGGTTGGCCACGTCGTCCCGAAGCGGTGTCGGCTGCCGAAACAGCACGGGAATGACTTCGTCGTGCTCTCGATAGACGCCAACCGGATGCCCTTCGAACGTCGATTGAATCGCCTGGGCGACGCTCCGGGCGGTGATCCCGTGGGCGTCCGCTTGTTCTTCAGAAAGCTTCGGGTGAATGGCCTTCACGCGCTCGAACCAGCGCCCGCGTGAGCCCTTGGCGTCTCCGTCGGCTTGCATGATCGCCAGCGTTTGCTGCTCGAGGTCTCGCAGCACATCGACGTCGGGGCCCACCAGCCGCGCTTCGATCTTGCCGGGCTTGCTGGGCCCCAAATCGAATGTGCGCCCAAAAGCGATGGCGTCTGGAGCGACGCTATGGACGTACGCTTCGGCAGCGTCGATGTCGCGTTGAAGCGTGGTGTAGTCCTCGATGTCGACCAAGAACTGGGCGAAGCCGCTGTGCTCCTTTTCGGGCGTAAAGGTCAAGATGAAACGCAGCGGCCCCTGACCGATCGACGATGCAACGTGAGTGACCCCTTCGAGCTCAGCTAGGCCCCGCTCGATGACGGCCACTTTTCTTTCGGTCTCGTTGATGTGCTGATCGATCGACCAGAACACGTCGAGGCGATACTTCGGCGTCGTAGAAGCGGGGAAGAACGTCTTGTCGGTGAACTGGAAGCCATAGACCGAGAGCGCAAAGAATCCGAACACTACCGCCACGGTGACCCAGCGGAAACGAAGGCAAAGGGCGAGGAACTTTCTGTATCCGTTGTAGAACGCGTTGTCGTATCCGTCCTTGTTGTCGGCCTTCTCAGCGGCCGTCGGAGGCTTGAGGAACCAAATCCCCAAGAGCGGCGTGATGGTCATGGCCGTCACCCAGCTCAGCGAGAGCGAGATTCCAATCACGATGAACAAGGACCGGCAGAACTCACCGGTGCTGTCTGGCGACAAACCAATGGCTGCAAAGGCGATGATCGCCACTGCGGTCGCACCGAGGAGTGGCGTCGATGTCTGACCTGCGACCTCGCGGGCCGCCTCTTCCGCCTCCATCCCGCCTTTGATCCGCACTAACATGCCATCGATGATCACGATTGCGTTATCGACGAGCATCCCGAGCGCGATGATCAGCGCACCAAGCGAGATACGTTCGAGGGCAAGACCGGCAGGCCCCATGAAGATGAACGTGGCGGCGATGGTGAGGACCAACACGAAGCCGATGATCAAGCCGCTCCGGAGCCCCATGAACAGCAAGAGGACGACGATCACGATGAGCACCGCCTCGATGAGATTGATCAAGAAGGCATCGATCGCAGTGGTGACCATGTCGGACTGCATGTAGATGACCCCGAGATCCATCCCGAGGGGGAACTCCGCTTCGAGTTCCTGGATGCGCTGCTTGACGCCATCGCCCATGGTGACGACATTGCCTCCCGTCTCAGTGGACACGCCGATGCCGATGGCCCGATGGCCGTCCATGTGCAGCTTGTTCAGGGCCGGGTCTTTGTACCCGCGCTCGATGTTCGCGATGTCCCGAAGCCGTACCTGAGACTCGTCCCCCTTGCTGATGAGAATGTCACCGAGGTCTTGCGACGAGTCGATCAGGCTGTCGGGGTGAATCTGCAGATACTCGGATCCCGCCGGCACCCTGCCCGCGTCGACGACTACGCCTTCGGCAACAAGCTGCTCCGAGATGGTCTCGGGTGAGATCCCGATCTGGGAAAGCCGCTCCCGATCGAACTCGACGTAGACGACTTCCTGGAGGACACCGAAGAGCTCGACCTTGGCAACGTCTTTGACGAGGACGAGCTCCCGTCGAAGCATCTTCGCCACGTCGTAGAGCTCTCGATCACTGTATTCGTCCCCGTACAGCGCGATGAACACGCCATAGACATCGGAGTAGTCGTCGACTACCAAAGACGGCCCGGCTCCCGGAGGCAGCTTACTCTGCGCGTCGCCGACCTTGCGCCGAAGCTCGTCCCAGACCTGGGGGAGCTCTTTGCTCTTCACGGTGGAGCGCATCTCCACGGTGATGGTGGACTGGCCAGGTATGTTCCGTGATTCGATGCGCTTGATCTTGCCGAGCTTCTGGATTGCGAGCTCGAGCTCGTCGCTCACTTCTTCTTCGACCTCGTACGGTGTCGCGCCGGGGTACGGCGTGATGACCAACGCTTCCTTGATGGTGAACTCGGGGTCTTCGAGGCGCGGCAGGCTGCCGAATGATTTAAAACCAGCGTACAGCGCGCCAATCGACAGAACGACGATCACGGTACGGTTTCGGAGGGCGAAATCCGTGAGATTCATTGCCGAGTCTCGTCCGATTCCTTGAGCTCGGTGACGACCATGCCCTCGTCGAGCCGATGGACACCCGACATCGCGATGGCCTGACCGCCTTCGAGGCCTTCCTTCACGACGATCCGATCGCCGGTGATCTCACCCACCTCGATCGGCAACTTCGACACCGTCATCGCTTCCTGGTCGACGAGCCAGACGTAGGGCTTCTCCTCGCTATCGGCGACCACCGCCCCGACGGGTAGCAGGAAATCGTCAGCCTCAGTAGTTCGAAGGCCCGTCAGGACGAGCTTGGCGGTCATCCCGGCCAGAACGCCGACCCCCTCTGGCTTCTTCATGCTGAACGTGGCGCGGAAGGTGCGGGTGTTCGGATCTGCCGCAGTCGCCAGCTCGGTGAGTGCGACGGGGAACTGGCGCCCGGGGAGCGCGGACAGCTCGACCACCGGTTTGGCCTGCGCGTTGAACTCCTCGAGGCTGGTTCGCCTTTGGGTCCCGGCGAGGTCCCGCTCCGGGACGTCGACGACGACTTCCATCACCGACTCATCTTGCAGAAGCAGCACGGGCTCACGTGCGGCGACATTCCGGAAGTCGGTGACGAGCTTTCGGGCAATCACGCCATCGAACGTCGCCCGCAGGCGCGTGTCCTCGAGCGCCTTCTGTGTGATCCGAAGCTCTGCACGGCTTACGTCGCGCGAGCGAGTCGCCACGTCGAGGTCGCGCTGCGTGCCGGAGCCGGATGCGAACAGCTTGCTCTCGCGACGATACTCGGCGTCGGCGAGC
>CAMYMX010000197.1 GCA_947259605.1 uncultured Polyangiaceae bacterium
CGAATGAGCTCGCGAAACTGCCGAACTTGATTCGGGTCCAAGCCCGAGGTCGGTTCGTCGAGGATCAGGATGGGCGGATCGGCGATGAGCGCTTCGGCAAGACCGACACGTTGGCGGTAGCCTTTGGAGAGCTGGCCGACGATTCGAGTCCGAGCGTCCGCGACGCCGGCAAGCTCCAAACAGCGGTCGACCGCCGCCGTGACGTCAGGGACGCCCTTCAGCTCGCCCCGGTGCCGCAGGTACTCCTGGACGCGCATCTCGCGGTACAAAGGCACCCCTTCGGGCATGTACCCCATTCGCTTTCGGGCCTGAATCGAGCTTCGGACGGCGTCGATGCCGTCGATGCGAATCTCGCCCGAGCTCGGGGCCAGGTAGCCGGTCAGCATGCGGAGGGTCGTGCTCTTGCCCGCTCCGTTAGGACCGAGGAATCCAACAATCTCGCCAGGTTCCACCCGAAAGGACACATCGTTTACCGCGATTCGACTGCCGTACAGCCTGCTGAGTCCTTCGACTTCGATCACATCTTGCTCGTTGGGCGCACGGGGTACTCGATGCGATCAAGCCTTGCAACTGCAGACCTGTCCAGGTTCTGCGGCTTTTTCGCATCGGCCGGCTGCGCTTCCTTACGATCCAATCGAGATGTCCTCCATCCCCTGGAAGGTTCGCTTGAGCGCGTGCGTCCTTGCGCTCGTTGCCGGAGGTTCGCTCGCCGGCGCGACGGAGATGAGCCGCGCACCGATCGCCATCGACCCGATCACGATCCGCCCTTCTCCCGTGCTCGAACCGATCCACCAAGAGCCGGGACCCGAGGTGCCTGGGGTCGTCCCCATCATCGATGACGACGTGACCGGCCTGCGTTACCCGAGCGGGCTGACCATTCACGGCGGCAGCAAGCACCGCGCGATTCTTTTCACCTTCGATGACGGCCCATCGAGTCGAACCACGCCGCGGCTGCTGGACCTGCTCGACGATCTCGGGATCAAAGCGCTGTTCTTCGTGACCAGCGAGAGCTTTGGCAATGGAAACCCCTACGAGCGGAGGCACGCTAAAATCGTTCGCGAGATCGTGCGTCGGGGGCACCTGGTCGGCAGCCACACCGAGACGCACCGTCAGCTACCCCTGCTCGACAATGAAGAAATCCAAGCGGAGCTGGCCATCACCGAGCGAAAGCTCCGGAGGTCGATCGGCCGAACGCCTCGATTGATTCGTCCGCCTGGCGGCGCCCTGTCCAAGCGCGTCGAGGGCCTGCTGGGAGAGCTCGGTTATACGAGCGTCATGTGGGCGGTTTATGCCGGTGATTTGGAGGCGAAGAGGCCCGAAGACGTGGTCCGAACCTTCTTTCGGGTTCTCGACCGCCGTGAGCGCGAGACCGGGGACCGCGGTGGCATCGTGCTGATGCACGACACCAAGCGCCACAGCCTCGACGCCCTCCCTCGCCTGGTGCGCGCGCTCCAGAAACGCAACTGTGCGCTGATTGAACGAGGCGAAGAGCTCTATGACATCGTCGACGACCTCGGCTACTTCATCCCCGGCCACGAGCCAGACCAAACGCTAGAGGAGCGCCAGAAAGAGATCGAGCGTGATGTCCAGCGGGCTTGCAATACGATTGCGCTTCGCTAGCTAGTCGCGCGTCGCCAGGATTCGCCAAACCGGCAGGCCGTCGTCGAGCGCGCGCTGCTCGCGATTGGAGCGGGCGCCGAACGGGTTCACATCGACGTAGCCCCCGCCCGAAGCGAGCGTGAAGCCCGGCGTGTCCTGAAGCTGAGCGCGGAACTGCTCGGCTCGATGCTCGACGTCAGTCTGGATGAAGAGCTCTCCGCCCGGCGCCATCAACCGGGCCAATTCGCCGAGGAGGGCCTCCCCGATGACCCGCCGCTTGTCGTGCCGCTTTTTCCACCACGGGTCCGGGAAGTGCAGCGCCACCCTCCGAACCGATCTGCTTGGTTCAGACCTTTTCAAGATTTCGCGGGCATCCCCGCACAGAATCTCCACATTTTTGATCCCACGCTTTTCGAGCCGCTCGGCCGCCTTGTAGGCGAGCTTGGTCTTGACCTCGATGCCGATGATGCGGCTTTCGGGCGCGGCCGCGATCCGCTCGAACAGCGATAAACCGCGGCCGAAACCGATGTCTAGCTCGAGGGGCCCTGATCCGGCGATCAGGTCTTCGAGCGAGAAGCGGCCCTCGGGGGCTCTGGGGGCCTGCTCGCGATAGAGCCGGCGTAGGTCTGAGTCCGACACCCCCGCTCCCTACCGGCGGCCTGCAATGGCGTCAAACCGGATACGCTCCTTCTTGACCGCCAAGGTGCCGATCGCGTATGCCAGCTACATACATCTTGGTGAATGGGGCTTGATGTCGATGAGGATTCTGATCGTCGAAGACAGCGTAACCATGCGCAAGGTCATGGAGATGACTTTCGCAGGCGAGGACGCGGAGTTGCTGGTCGTAGAAAACGGCGAGCTTGCACTTGAACGAGGGGCTGCCTTTGCTCCGGACGTCGCGTTCATCGATTCGTCCCTTCCGGGGATCGACGGGTACGAAGTGACTCGCGCGCTGAAGGCCGACCCGGGGCTCTCGGGCACCGCGGTGATTCTCATGGCGAGCCAGCATCGACCGCTCGATGCCGCACGTGCCTCCGAAGTCGGTGCTGACGACCACATTCTAAAACCGTTCGACACCCAGGAAGCCATCGACAAAGCAAGCGTGCTGGCGGGCCAAGCCGAACCCGCCGGATTCTCCGACATGCCGTCGATTCCGGTGGCCCGTCCCGCGACCACGCCGCCAAGGCCGGTCGCCCAGCGCACTCATCGGCCCACGCCACCACCTCTGCCTGTACGTCCAGGGATGCAGCCAGCGCGACTCTCGGGGACCCCGATCAGCGGCGCACAGGTGTCGGTTGCGCCAGGGACGGCCGCGTCCCTCCATTCCTCGTCACCGCCGGCGAAGATTGTCTCCGCACCCGCTGCGAAAGTTTCATCGGCGCCACCCGCTCAATTTTCATCGGCGCCACCCGCTCAATTTTCATCGGCGCCACCTGCTCAGTTTTCATCGGCTCCGCCCGCCTCTCCGCTACAGGCCGCAGGCGCGAGCGAAGCCCTGTCGCACTCGGTCGTGGCGCGACTTGAAACACTGGGCCTCACGCCCGATCAGGTCGAAGGCGTCCTCAAGCTCTCGGCCGAAGTCGTGGAGCGCGTGGTTTGGGAGGTCGTGCCCGAGCTCGCTGAGGCAATGATCCACGAGGAATTGCACCGTCTCATCGGCGACTGAGGCTTGACTGCCCCGCGATTTCACCGCACACGGTCGGTCGGATGAGCGATTCGACCGACGAGATGCCCAAGCAGTACTCGCCTACCGAAAGAGAGTCTCGCTGGTACGAGTTCTGGGAAACTTCGGGTTTCTTTGCGGCGTCAGAAGAACCGGGCGACACCCGGCAGACCTACACCCTCGCCATCCCGCCGCCGAACGTCACGGGCTCGCTCCACATGGGCCACGCCTGCCGGACGACCTTCGAGGACGTGCTCTGCCGCCACAAGCGGATGCAGGGCTACAACACGCTCTGGGTGCCCGGCATCGACCACGCGGGGATCGCAACGCAGGTGGTGGTCGAGCGGCAGCTCAAGCGGGAAGGCCTGACGCGGTACGACCTCGGCCGCGAGAAGTTCATCGAACGGGTCTGGCAGTGGAAGGAACAGTCGGGCGAGCGAATCCTCCAGCAGCTCCGCAAAATGGGCGCTTCCTGCGACTGGCCGCGGACCAAGTTCACGATGGACGCGGACATGGTTCGGGCGGTGCGGGAGGCCTTCGTGCGGCTCTACGAAGAAGGGCTCATCTACCGCGACACGCGCCTGGTCAACTGGGACGTCCAATCGCAGACGGTCCTCTCGGACCTCGAGGTCGAGCAGGAGGAAAACGTCGAAGGCGCGATGTTCGACTTTGCTTATCCGCTGGCGGACGGCGGCGGTGAAGTGGTGGTTTCGACGACGCGCCCCGAAACGATGCTCGGCGATACGGCCGTGGCGATCCATCCGGACGATGCGCGGTACCGGCACCTGCACGGCAAGTACGTGCGGCATCCGTTCGTGGACCGCCTGATTCCGGTGATCCTCGACGCGGAGCTGGTCGACCCCGAGTTCGGCACGGGCGTCGTGAAGGTGACGCCGGCCCACGACCCGAACGACTTCGCGACGGGCAAGCGACATGGCCTCGAGGAAATCAACATCTTCAACCTCGATGGCACGATGAACGAGAACTCCGGTTCGTTCCAAGGCCTCGACCGCTTCGAGGCGCGCAAGGGCGTCGAGATTGAGCTCGGAAACCGCGGGCTCGCTCGCGGAAGCAAAAAGCACATGATGACGCTGCCCCGTTCGCAGCGGTCGGGGACCATCGTCGAGCCAATGATTTCGACCCAGTGGTTCGTGAAGATGAAGCCGCTCGCGGCGCCCGCAATCAAGGCGGTCGAAGACGGCACGATTACGATTCTGCCGCCCGAGTGGAGCAAGACGTATTTCCACTGGCTCCGGAACATCCAGGACTGGTGCATTTCACGGCAGCTCTGGTGGGGCCACCCGATCCCGGCCTGGTACTGCGAGGACTGCGAGCACGTGACGGTGTCGCGCGAGGACGCGACGGCGTGCGGCGGCTGTGGGGGAACCTCGATTCGCCAAGACGACGACGTGCTCGACACCTGGTTCAGCTCGGGGCTCTGGCCGTTTTCGACGCTTGGATGGCCCGAAAAGACGGTTGCACTCGAGCGCTTCTACCCGACCCAGGACATGGAGACGGGGTACGACATCCTCTTCTTCTGGGTCGCGCGCATGATCATGATGGGCCTTCACTTCATGGGCGAGGTTCCCTTCACACGCGTCTTGCTGGCCGGCTTGGTCACCGACGAGCGCGGCGAGAAGATGAGCAAAGTGAAGGGCAACGTCGTCGACCCGCTCGACGTGATCTACGGCGCCACCGGCGAGGAGCTCGTGGAGAAGGCGGAGAAGGCAGGCGCGAAGAAGTCGGGCATCAAGTACTTGAAGAGCACGTACCCTGATGGTTTTGCGGCGTACGGCGCCGACGCGCTTCGCATGACCCTGCTCAGCTATTCGCCTCAGTCGCGCCGCATCGCGCTTTCCATCAAGCGCATCGAAGGCTACCGAAACTTCGCCAACAAGCTTTGGAACGCCTCGCGCTACGCGCTCATGCGGCTTGGCGGCTCTTCGACCAAGGCCTCGCAGCAATGCCCACAGCCCAAGGCCCTGGCCAACCGCTGGGTCCTCTCGCGCCTCTACCAGGCGCTCGACGTCGCGGCCACCGGGCTCGACGCCTACCGGCTCGATGAAGCCTCCGGTGCCCTCTACCACTTCGTGTGGGACGAGTTTTGCGATTGGTACCTGGAGTTGAGCAAGCCGGCCCTGGACAGCGGCGATGCGGCTCTCATCGAGGAGACCGAGGCGACCTTGGTGCACGTGCTCGAAACGGTGCTCCGAGCCCTTCACCCGATGATGCCTCACATCACCGAGGAGATCTGGCAGCGCGTCCCGAAGTGGGACGAGGCGCCGAAGAGCATCATGATCAGCCGTTTCCCGACGGGGCTCGTCGACGCGAAGCTGGACCGACCCGCCGAGCGCGATTTCGAAGTCGTCCAGGCGTTCGTCGGGAGCGTGAGGACCATCCGCGCAGAGCACGACGTGCCGAGAAGTCAGCCGATGCGCATCCACTGGCACACCACTGACGAAGACAAGCACCGCGTGCTCGACGCCGAGCGACGGACCATCGAGGCCCTGGGCCGCTGCGAGCTCTGCTTCGAGGCCGACCCTGCAAAGCTCGACGATCCAAACGCTCATTTCAAGAACGCCGCCGTTTTCGTGAACCCGGGAATCAGAGCCGCGGTGCCGGACGTCATCGACACCGAGAAGGAGCGCGACCGCCTGCAGCGAAACCTCAAGAAGGTCGAAAAGGAGCTCAGCGTGATCGAGAAGAAGCTCGCCAACCCGAGCTTCGTCGAGCGCGCGCCCGAGGCCGTGGTCGAGAAGTCGAGGCGGGACTCCTCGGAGCTGCGAGAGAAGCGTTTGCGGTTGGAAGCGGCTTTGAATAGCCTTTGAAAGAGCAAGTTGAGCAACGCGGCCATAGATTCGATAAACGTCGACACCGAGCGGCCGCTTTGTGTGGATCTCGATGGGACCCTTCTCCGGACTGACACGATGGTCGAAGGTTTCATGGGTTTGCTCAAGAGCGCCCCGTGGAAGGTTCCAGCCGCGCTCGCGGCGTTGAGAAGCGGCCGCCCCAAGTTCAAGCGACATCTCGCCGAGAACGCCCCCGTCGACGCCGCGGCCCTTCCCTATCGGGATGAAGTGCTCGATGCGATTCGCGAGGCGCGTGCGGCGGGCCGACGCGTGCTCCTGGTGACCGCGTCCGACCAGAGCACCGCCGATCGGGTCGCCGAGCATTTGGGGCTCTTCGACGAAGCGATTGGAAGCGACGGGCAGAACAACCTGAAGGCCCAGCGCAAAGCCGACTACTTGACCGGACGATTCGGCGCCGGGGGATTTCAGTACCTCGGCGACTCGTCGGCGGACCTGCCCGTGTGGCGGGCCGCCCAAGAGGCGACCATGGTCTGCCCGAGTCCAAGCACCCAGCGCGCCGCCGAGCAGCTGGTGTCGA
>CAMYMX010000198.1 GCA_947259605.1 uncultured Polyangiaceae bacterium
CGTCGTCAACTCGTCGCAAGGCGGCGGCACGAAGGATACGTGGGTCCTTGAGTAGTCTCCTCGCAAGATTCGCTGAGAACAGCCACTGGATGGCGCGCTACATGGAGCGCGCCGAGAACCTCGCGCGCATCCTCGACGTCAACGAGACCTTTGCGCGTGACGAGCAAGGCGCCAACGACTGGCTCCCCATCCTCAAGCTCCATCGCGACGAAGAGGCTTTCTTCGAGCGATACAAGAGGGCGACTTCCGAAAACGTCGTGCGCTTTTACATCATCGATTCGGAGAACCCGAACTCGATCATCTACTCCGTGCGCGCCGCGCGGGAGAACGCCCGAAGCATCCGCCACCTCATCAGTCTCGAGACCTGGGCGCAGCTCAACGTGTTCTACAACTGGGTCGCTTCGTTGACGGCGCGAAATTTACGTTTATCTGAGCTTTCCAGGCTCTGCGGGCGCATCAAAGAGGGTGTCCAGCTTCACTCCGGCATCGTCACGGGCACGCTCTTCCGGGACCAGGTTTGGTCTTTCTATCGGCTGGGTGTCTTCACCGAGCTCGCCGATCAGATCACCCGTCTCGTCGACATCAAGTACCACGCGCTCCTGCCCTCGTGGCAAGACGTGGGCTCGCCGGTCGACATCGCGCAGTGGAACGCCTTGCTGCGCTCGGTCTCCGCCTATCACGGCTACCGGCGGGTGTTCCCGGCCCGGATGACGCCCACCACCGTGGCCGGCTTCATCCTTCTGAGCCCGCGTTTCCCGCGGTCCCTCACGCACTGCGTGAGCAACATCGAAGCCACGCTCGACGAGCTGCTGACGAACGAGGACCTTCAGGACATCTCGTTTCCCCGCGATTCTCTCGAAACTCTGAAGCAACTGACTTCACGCTCCCCGGAGAGCGTCATCACAGCGGGGCTTCACGAGTACCTCGACGAAGTTCAGGTCGCGCTCCTCGACTTCGGGGCCCAGGTGGCCGCGACGTTCTTCTACGCCGATTAGCGCGTCTGGCGCTTCCATCCGATGGGCTCTAGAGCGATACGATGTGTCTGAGCCGAACAGCCACGCTCGTGATGTCGGTCTTCATGACGAGCGAGAAGGTAGCGTCCCGGAACGTCGACGACCTGTCTACGAAAAAGCCGATCCCTGAAGGTCGTGCTCCCAGCAGGGTCACGAGATACGCCCAATCATGGAAATGAACAATCAGCGAAATCAGCTCGTGTACCGGCTTTGGGCCCCGGTCTACGACGCGGTGCTCGAGCGGCTCTTCCGGCAAGGGCGCCGTAGAGCGATGGAGCAGCTGGGTCTGCAGGCCGGCGAACGAGTGTGCCTCGTCGGCGTCGGGACCGGCGCGGATCTACTTCACCTTCCCAAAGGTGTGAACAGCATCGGAGTAGACCTGAGCGAAGCCATGCTCGCGCGGGCAGAAAAGAAGCTCCCAATTGCGGGATGCGACATCGAGCTCCGGATTGGCGATGCGCAAGCGCTCCCACTCGACGACGGAGGCTTCGACGCCGTCATTCTGAATCTCATCTTGAGCGTCGTTCCTGATCCCGCCCGCTGCATGTCGGAAGCGATTCGCGTGCTGCGACCGGGCGGCCGCATCGTGATCTTCGACAAGTTCCTGCCCGACGGCACTCAGCCCACCTGGGGAAGAAGGCTCACGAACGCCTTCTCGACGCGCCTCGGTACCGACCTCAACCGGCGTCTCGGCGACATCCTCTCAGGGCTTCCGTGTGAGGTCGTGCACGACGAGCCGAGCATTCTCTGGGGGATGTACCGAGTGGTCCTTCTCCGTCAAACCGCTTGGCAGGTTGGGCACAGGTAGAGGCGCCGGGAGGCGATGCTGAGCTTCGCCGCGATCTTGTCGGCGGAGCGTCGAGTCTCGGGACCGTCGGCTCCATGCGCTTTCGGGGGTGCGCGCCAATCAGGGTCGGGTTCTCACGCTTGCTTTCGCGAACGCAAGATCATAAGTTCAGTGGTCCCTTTCGAAGCCCCGGAGAAATGACGATGACGAGACCGATGCTGTCTTGGTTTGCGATTGCTATCACACTGACGTTGTTGGCTGGAGAGGCTCCTGCCGTGGCTCAGAGCTACGGCTACGGCCAGTACACGCCGCGCCGGCCCATCGCCGCTTTGACAACCTGCGCAGGAATTCGGGGCAACGGGCAGAACCTGTTCGCGCACTACGGCAGCCTAGCACGCCACGTCGAGGAATACGGCGCAATCAAGTGCGCTGCCGGGGGGAGCTCGGGCAGCATCACGGCGTTCTTCGTCGAAAGCATTTGGGCAAGCCCCGATGTGCACAACTGCCGGCGAGGGCCCTGCGGCATTCGAGCGCGCGATGCCCGCATGTCCCTGATGCTCAAGTCGGTCATCGGTTTGGTCGACACCGGCCTGTTCGAGGACGTGGCGACGATCAATGCCTTGATCTCAGGCATACAAGCCGGCGGTATCGAAGCGTTGCTAGAGTCGGATCCCGAAGAAGGCGTCGCTGCCCTGATCCGACTTCTGCGAGACCTGGGTCCGCTAATCAACCCCGAGTTGATCGAGTTGTTCGAAAACTCCCCCGACCCCGTGTTCCACGCAACCGATATCATCGACGGCCTGCAGAAGGGACTCCAATTCATCGTCGATGATCCCAGGGTGTTCTTGAGGACATCGGTGATCAACTTCGACGCGTTTGCCACGTTGGTCGGTGTCTACGGTTCGTTCTATGCAGGCTACGGACCAGCCGACCGTCACGGCGTGTCTGCCTGGCTAAGAGCTTGTGCCAGGCCTGGGATCGGGCTGACCTGGGAAGAGGTTGCCGAGCTTCCCGGCACCGAGGGCCGTACCTGCGGGGAAACGTTCACCGACTTGTTCAATGCCTACCGCGAAGCTTTCGCGGGGCTCGGCGGACGGAACCGCGCCGATGACCCGGTGGGCGGGTACATGCCCTCGTTTGGAGTCACGGGCGTGCTCACCGGCGATGCGATCGTCGCGTGGGAAGAAGCCCGCGCGGCGTGGATTGCGGCCGAGCCGATCGAGTTCGTGCCCAACTTCGACGACATTGGCGTCGGTTACTGGGGGCAAGCGCGCGAGCTTCGCCGGATGGCGCGAAACCTCGATCTCCGCTTCACCGATCTGAGTAGTGAGCAATTCGTGCCGCTCGGGTCCGCGACCTGGCGAGAAGTTTTATCGTCGTCGCCCGCCGAGCCCGGATTCAGCCCGGGCGTTCCGCTCAGTAGCGGATTCGTGTCGGTTGGCGGTTGGGCCGATCCGCTGCGTGTCACTCCGCTCGAAGCGCTTGGCGCTCGCCGAACCATCACGATCAACCGCCTCGGCGGTGTCGGCGGCTTCACCGAGAACGTCACCCGCTTGCTCAACGCCTCCGACGCGCAAATCCAGGCGCTGTACTCGACAACCGATCCGGCGAGCTCGTTCTACGTGGGCTTGTCCGAAGCGACCGGCGTCTGGTGCACCGACTGGGACGGTCAGGGTGGAGATCCAAATCGCCTCTTCAACGATGCGTACAACTCACCGCTGATCACCGACGATGCAAGGTTTCTCTGGCCTCGGTATGGCTATGAGAATGCCGGGCCGAATTACTCGATCGGTGGTTGCACGCCGGGCGTGCCGGTCCTGATTGCCGAGTAGGCGAGCCAACCAACCTCACCGTACTACTCACTCGCATCCAGTCCGTTCACCTTAACTCATCTAACCCGACTACACGTGCATCCGCGTGCCGACTAACGAAGTACAACCACGAATCGCGGTTATCGGAGCGGGCATCAGCGGGTTGACCTGCGCGACCGAGCTAGCCGAGCGCGCGCATTCGGTGAGGGTCTTCGACAAGGCGCGCGGCCCCGGGGGCCGCATGTCGACCCGGCGTGTTCCCGACCTCGGGGTCGGCGCTGACTTCGACCACGGCGCGCAGTACTTCACCGTTCGTTCGCCGGAGCTCACCTCGCGCGTGCAGCGCTGGACCACCGACGGTGTCGTCGCTCCATGGCACGCTCGCATCGTTGCCTTGGGGCCCGATGGCATTGACGAGTCCAGCCGCCAAACCCAAAGGGTCGTCGGCACGCCCGGCATGAACGCGATCTGCCGACGTTTAGCAGCGAGTCTGGACACTCGGTTCGGCGTTCAGATATCGGCGATCGAAAGAGTTCGGGATGGCTGGGCAGTTCTCGATCAAGCCGGAGCCACCCTGGGTACCTACCAGGTCGTCCTCTGCACCGCGCCAGCGCCACAGACGGAGAAGCTGCTCAGGGGGGTTGCACCGGCGATCGCTGAGCGCGCGGCCACCGTTCGAATGCATCCGTGCTGGTCGCTGCTCATCGCGTTCACCGACCCGGTGCGCGTCGACTTCGACGGCGCCTTCGTCAACAGCGGTCCGCTCAGCTGGGTGGCGCGCACCTCGGCCAAGCCGGCTCGTGAGACTTCGCCCGACCGTTGGGTGCTCCACGCGGGGCCGAGTTGGTCCGCAGAGCACCTCGAAGACGACGCCGGTCGCGTCATCGAAGCGCTGGTCCCCGCTTTCTTCGACGCCATTGGTGCCCCTTCATCGAAACCCGCATGGTCGAAAGGGCATCGCTGGCGGTACGCGCTTGCCGAAAACCCGCTGGAAGACGGCTGCATCTACGACGCGAGCCTCGGGATCGGCGCCTGCGGAGATTGGGCAAACGGAAACCGCGTCGAGGGCGCCTTTCTGTCCGGGCTTCGCCTTGCGGAGGAAGTCCAGCAAGCGCTCCATCGGTAGCTCTGCCGTGTGTGCCACCTTAGCGCGGCGGGCATTTGACGTGAGAGGCGCTTATCTGCGAGCCCACCCCAACATCGTCGCTGACGTTTAGACGAGCGCGATGAATGCGCAGAGCGAGAGCATGATGAAGGCCGGCAGCGATTTAAGCGGGGCGTCGCCCACCTTGAAGTGCATCGCGATGGCACCGATCATCAGCAGCGCCATGCCCGTAGCGGCTGGCTTCGTAAGCGCAGGCACCCAGAGACCGACGACGAGAAGCGCGGCAAGCAAGATCTTCATGAAACCGATCATCAACATGAACCAATTCGGCAGACCGTAGACGGCAAACTCCTCGCTCATGTTCGTCGCCTCGCCGCCTCTCCAGCTCGTAGCTTTTCCGAACCGGATGATCCACACGTTGAGGATGGCAAGCGCGACGACGACTTGAGCAACGGTAGCGACGGTATTCACGGAGAGCTCCTTTCGCGTCAGGGTAGGCGCGAGCTTGGGATGCGCTGCAAAGCTGCAGCAACTCTAGCGCTCAAAACAGCTCAGGCAACGCGCCGGCGGGCAAGAGAAGCCATCTAACGTGCCCGAATCTGAGTCCCGATTCCTGCCGTAACCAACAGCGCCGTCCGTGCAAACGACGAGCTCGCTCCCCTCCGGATGCTCTGGCGTGCATCGCGTCTCCCCAGACACAACGACGTTCCGCCTGTGACACGCAGCGGCCTCGGACTCGCACGATTTCCCAAGCAAAACCGGATGGCACTCCGGTTGCAATACCCACCCTCCAACAAGGAGGTCCCCCCGTGCCCATCAACCCCCGCTGGACGCGAACCCTGCTGCTCGCCGGCTTGTTCGTCATGTTCGCCGCGCCCGCCCAGGCCGAGCCGACGACCGACGACAAGACGCTCTCTCCCTATTTCTTCATCGAGGGTGACCCGACCGTCGACCGGCTCCCCCTGGCCAAGACCGACGTGAAGGCACGAGTCGCCGGCGTCATCGCCGACGTGAAGGTCACGCAGACCTACAAGAACGAAGGCAGCCGGCCGATCCACGCCGAGTACGTCTTTCCGGGATCGACACGCGCGGCGGTTCACGGGATGCGCATGAAAATCGGCGAGCGCGTCATCGTCGCGAAAATCAAAGAGCGAGAAGAGGCATCCATGGAGTTTGCGAAAGCAAAGGCCGCCGGCAAGAGTGCATCGCTACTCGAACAGGATCGCCCAAACGTGTTTCGCATGAAGGTCGCCAACATCCTCCCGGGCGACGTCATCGAAGTTGAGCTGCGCTACACGGAGCTTCTTCAGCCAACGGACGGCATCTATGCGTTCGTCTACCCCACGGTGGTTGGGCCGCGCTATGCAAGTGAACGTCACGCTGCTCCGAACCCGGAGGACGACTGGGTGCGCAGCCCGTATCTGCGTCAGAACGAGGCGCTCACCTACGGGTTCGATGTGGAGGTCACGCTTTCGACGGGCATCGACGTGCAGGCGCTGTCCTGCAAGTCGCACGAAGTGGCGGCGCAGTGGAAAGGGAAGCGATTCGTCACGGTGACGGTCGATGAGTCGGAGCGGTACGGCGGCAACCGGGACTTCGTGCTGAGCTATCAACTCGGCGGCGGGGCGGTGCGAAGCGGCTTGATGCTGTTTGAAGGAAGGGACGAGAGCTTCTTCCTGCTGATGGCCGAGCCGCCCAAGCGCGTCGAGCCGGCCGACCTGCCGGGACGTGAGTATGTTTTCATCATCGACGTCTCCGGCTCGATGTACGGCTTTCCGCTGAATACGGCGAAGCGGTTGATGCGCGATCTCATCGGTCACCTTCGGCCGATCGATACCTTCAACATGATTCTGTTCTCGGGCGGCTCCACGCTGTTCGCCCCGCGGTCGGTGCCCGCCACCTACGAGAACGTGCAGCGCGCCAT
>CAMYMX010000199.1 GCA_947259605.1 uncultured Polyangiaceae bacterium
ACGATCAGGGCCACCAACTTGAAGAAGTGGATCGCGATCCACGGCTTGCGAAAGCCCATCGCTTTCAGCACGGCGATCTGCGGGCGCTGCAAGGTCACGAGGCGGCTAAACACCACGTTCAAGAGGAAGGCCGCCACGCCGAGAAAGACCCCCGGGAGAAAGATGACCAGCGTCTCGATCCCTTGAATTTCGCTCGTGAGGATCGAATGGGAAAGCTGATGTTCTCGAGTGTAGGCGCCGAGGCCACCGTACGGTTTGAGCAGCCGATCGATGGCGCTCAACACCGCATCTTCGTTGGCGCCCGGTTCGAGCTTCACCGCGAGGTCGTTGAATGCGCCCTCCATTTGATAGGCCGCAGCGATCGCGTCTTCGAGCATCCACAGGGGTGTAAATCGCTCGTCATCGGGCATGAGCAGGCCCCTGTCGACGGCAAAGACGTACTCCGGGGAGAGCGCGAGTCCGACGATCAGTAGCTTGCGCAGCTTGCCGTTGATCACCGCAGAGAGGTGATCGCCGGGATCGAGTCCGTGGGCCATGGCGAAAGGCTCGTTGACCAATACTTCGTCGTAGCGGCCGGGTTCGAGGTTGCGCCCCGCGCGAAGGACCAAGCCATTGAGGGGTGCCTTTCCCGTGGGGGGGACGGAAATGAGGTCGCCTCTCGCAGGCGAAATCAGATCGTCCATCGGCAGACGCACCTGCTCTACGATTCGAGGATAGGCGTTGGCTACCCCCGGGAGCTCCGCAATTTGCCCGGCGACCGACTTCGGCGCCCGCTCGAGGTGTGCGAACACGTCTGCGAACCGGTTCGTTTCGTAGTAGAGGTCCCGAGATTGATAGAGCGCGCGCCAGGCGCTTTGAAGGGCGATGTAACAGGCGACGCCGGACGCAACGACGACAGCAATGGTCAGCGCCTGCCCACGCAGCCGGACTACTTCGCGAAAAAGCTTGCGATCGAGGGCCTTCACCGCCCAGCTACTGTGCCTTCCTCGAGTCGTCAGCGCCAGTGCCGTACAGAGGGCGGATCAGCGCTTCTTCTGGCTCACTTGCCGTACGAACCGCCCATGTGGTCATACGGGTCTTCGCCTTTGCCGAGGGCCTCCTCGTAGCCGATCTTGTCGATGACCTGCTCGAGCCCTTCGACTACGTAGGCGAGGAAGTCACGGCTGGACAAGATGCCCACGGGCGCTCCATTTTCAGTGACGGGCAGGTGCCGTACACCCATCGCAGACTGCAGCTCCGCGCACTTGCGCACGTGCGTGTTCACATCCACGCCGACGACCGCCTCAGTCGCGATCTCGGAGATCTTCGTTGCCGCCGGGTCTTTCCCTTCGGCCACGACACGGGTCAGTACGTCGCGCTCGGAGACGATCCCTTTCATCGCCCCGCCTTCGACCACTAGCACGGCGCCCACGTGGTTCTGAGCCATCAGTCGGGCGGCGTCTGTGACGCTGTCGTCCGGCTTGACTGTGATCATTTCGGTTTTCATCAACGAGCGAATAATCGCCATGGAACGGCCTCCTTTGAGTGCGGCCCAAGCCTACCTCAGGCCCGCTCGATCGGCATGTGATGCTGCGCAGCCAATGGTGATGGAGTCATAGGCCGTTCAGCGCGTCGACCACGTCGAAAAGGTCGCTGATATCGTAAAAGTCGACCGCTACGAAGTTCGGAAGGGCGTTGCGCTCTTGTTCGCACTGGCGGGCGCGGTCGATGAAAAGCGGATTGTAATTGACCATCTCGGCGAGCTCCGGGTCGCCACCCACGGCGGTCGTCAGGAAATGGTTGAGAAGGAACAGCGGGTTGGCAGGGTCACCGCGGTTGGGGTCGCAGTCGAAGTCTTCCGGGGAGGCAAAGGAGAAGTCC
The DNA here is from genome assembly GCA_947259605.1 of uncultured Polyangiaceae bacterium. Lineage (GTDB taxonomy): Bacteria > Myxococcota_A > Polyangia > Polyangiales > Houyiibacteriaceae > SG8-38. The sequence continues at coordinate 1,861 of CAMYMX010000199.1, forward strand.
GTCTCCCCGGCGTGGTCCCAGATGTTCATCAACCACGGAAACTCCGCCGCCTGCGGCAGCTTCTCTTGAAAGACGACCAGGCGCGTGTCGGCGTCGATGAGCTCGCCGAGCGTAGGCCACATTGCGCCGACCTCATGCGCGTACACGAAGTCGATCAGCCCAGTCGCGTCGAACGCGCCAGCGGTCTGTGCGTCTGTAATGTAGTTCTCGAAGATGATCGACAGCACTTCTCCTGGGTTGGCGTCCAGGAAGGCCTTGATTTCTCCGAGGCCATCGATGAGTGGCTGTTGGCCCAGGCCGCAGAACACATGACACAAGAAAAGCTCACCGTCTTCCTCGTACGTGTCGAGCATGAGCCCACGAATGCCGTCGTCGAGCTGCCGCGTGATGCCGAAGTTTTGGTTGGGTATGCTCCAGCCCGCTTCGGCATTTGACATCGCATTGTGTGTCATCGGGAACGCGACTTCGTCGAACCGTCGCGTGCAAAGCTCTTCGTGGCCGTTGCACTTCGGATCAAGCGCTCCGCCGTCGGCTCCAGCAGTTCCCCCGGTGCCAGGGGCGGCGGTCGGGCCTTCACTGCTGCAGGCGCTCGGGAGCAACGCGATGAGAACCAGCAGGCTCGCCATGCGCATCTCGATCACGACGCTCCCCGGTCACCGGCTCGCACCAGCCGGCCTGGCCGCGCCCCGGTGAGCCTGCCATCTTTTGTGATGACCTCGCCGTTCACCAGGGTCGCGATGTAGCCCTTGGCGTGTTGCATCAGGCGCTGACCCCCGGCCGGCAAGTCCTCGACCATGGTCGGCGGGAGGAGCTCGAGGCTGTCGAAGTCGATGATGTTGATGTCTGCGCGGAGGCCCGGGGCGAGCCGCCCGCGATCGCGCAGTCCGAGAAATCGAGCTGTGTCGTGGGCCTGCATCTGGATGATGCGTTCGAGCGGAATCCGGCCGTGGTCGCGGTCGCGTGCCCAGTGGGTCATCAGAAAGGTCGTGAAGCTCGCATCGCAGATGGTGCCGACGTGAGCGCCACCGTCGCTCAGGCCCGGGAGCGCAAGAGGGTGGGTCAGCATCTCGTGGACGGCGTCGAGGTTCATCCCCGCGTAGTTGTAGACCGGGAAGTAGAGGAGTGCCTTGCCATCCTGTTCGAGCATCGCGTCGTAGATCAGGCTCAACACGGACTCGCCGCGGCTCATCGCCTCCGCCCCAAAGCTCTCGGCGGGTGCCGGTTCGTAGTTGGGCTTTTCGCCAAGCCGAAAGAGCCGCATCGCAACCATTTCCAGGTTGGACAAGAAGTAATCGGCGAGCGGCGGGAGCATGCTGCCGTCACCAGCCACCGGCTCGCTCTTCTCGGCGATCATGCGCGCCTTCAAGGCCGGGTCACGCATCGCTTTCACGCGCTCGGCGAGCGGCAGCTGGCTGATCGCCTTGTAGCTCGGGAAGCCCATGAACGGATGGAACGTCGCCTGCAGTCCCAACATGACACCGATGCCGCGGGCGCCCACCTGACAGCGAACGTCGAAGCCGTTCTCATTGGCCTTCGAGGCGCGGTCGAGGATCCACCTCCACTGTTCGGGGCTGTGGTCACGCTGCATCGTCGAGACGCTCATCGGCCGTCCGCCTGAAGCGCCCAGCATTTGTTCGAGCACCGCCCATTCGACATCGAAGTGATCGTCGCCGTGCAAGACGTTGAAGTCACTCACTGCTTGCAGAACGCCGTGACTCAGTCCCCGGAATGCCTCCGCGATTCCAGCCAGCTCCTTGCCATCGGCTTCCGAGGCGGGCGTCCAGTCGCCCACCGCGCTCCTGTGGTTGTCGCTTCGGCCCGTGCTGAAACCAATCGCGCCGGCTTCGAGGGATTCGCGAAGCAGACGACGCATCTCCGCGATGTCCTCGGCGGTGGCGGCCTCGTCATGCACGGCGCGCTCACCCATCACGTACACGCGCAGCGCGTCGTGGGGGACGTGTGCGAGGAAGTCGATGGTGTGTGGCATCCGGTCGAGCACGTCCATGTATTCGGGAAAGCTTTCCCAGCCCCAGCTGATCCCTTCGGCCAGCGCCGTGCCCGGGATGTCTTCGACGCCCTCCATGAGCTCGACCAGCTTTGCGTGGTCGGTCGGTCGAACCGGTGCGAAGCCAACCCCGCAGCTGCCCATCGCGCAGGTGGTCACCCCGTGAATGGACGATGGAGCAAGCTCTTCATCCCAGCTGATTTGCCCGTCGTAGTGCGTGTGGATGTCTACGAAACCGGGCGCTACGATCGCACCGTCCGCGTCGATGGTTTTGGCGGCGCTCGCGTCGCACTTCCCGACGTCAACGATCTTCCCGTCTTTGATTCCGAGGTCGGCGGTGTGGCGGTCCTTGCCGCTTCCGTCCACGAGCGTTCCGCCCACGATTTTCAGGTCATACATGCCGGGTCTCCGAGCTCAGCGCAGCTGTGCACTATATCGCACGACCAGCTCTCGGTGGAGGGCTTCCTACAGGGCTTGGCTGCATTCGTACAGGTTGGTGTTTCGGCGCGGTCTGTGGCACGCATACGGACATGGACTTGAGTTTCACCGACGAAGAAGAGGCATTTCGGCAGGAGGTTCGCGACTGGATTCCGAACGCGATGCCCGAAGACATGCTGGAAACCGCAAGAGGGGCTGGGGACTTCACGCCGGAGGACTCCGCCACCTGGCACAAGATTCTGCACGAGAAGGGCTGGGTTGCCCCCCACTGGCCGGCAGAAGTGGGCGGGACCGGCTGGGATGCCGCGAGGCGTTTCATCTTCGCCGAGGAGATGGAGCTTGCGGGCGCCCCGCCGCTTTCGGTCTTTGGTTTGGGGATGGTAGGTCCGCTGATCATCAGTTACGGGACCGACGCGCAAAAGGAGCGATTCCTCCCGAAGATCCTCAGCGCCGAGGAGTTCTGGTGCCAGGGGTACTCCGAGCCCGGCTCAGGAAGCGACCTCGCTTCGCTGCGGACGACCGCGGAAGACGCCGGCGACCATTTCATCGTCAACGGGCAAAAGACTTGGACCTCGTTCGCGCAGTACGCCGATTGGATTTTCTGCCTCGTGCGAACCGACCAGTCGGTCAAGAAACAGGCCGGGATCACCTTCCTGCTGATCGATCTCAAGAGCCCGGGTGTCGAGGTCAAACCGATGATGACCCTCGGACACACGCCGGCGTTCTGCGACACGTTCTTCGACAACGTGAAAGTTCCCAAAGAGAACGTGGTCGGCAGCATCAACCAGGGCTGGACGATGGCCAAGGCGCTGCTCGGCCACGAGCGGACACTTTTGGCGATGATCGGTCCGTCGCGAAACGTCCTGCAGAAGTTGAAGCGCATTGCGGCGCACAAGACGGTCAACGGGCGCCCGATGCTCGAGGACCCCGTCTGGCGCGCTCGCATCGCACGCCTCGAGATGCGGTTTCGTGCACACCTCATGGTCAGCTACCGCGCGCTTGCCGATCAGCAGAAGGGCAAGTCGCCTGGGCCCGAGTCTTCGATACTGAAGCTCGTTGGGACCAAGCTCATTCAAGAGCTCACCGAGCTAGCCATGGAAGTCATGGGGGAGAGCTCGCTAACCTGGTACAACGACGGCGTTTGCCTTCCCGTCGAGGAGTCGATCGGGCCTTACTTCTGCTACGAGCGGGCCGCCACGATCTACGGCGGCTCCAACGAGATTCAACGAAACGTCATCGCGAAGATGATCCTCCAGCTGCCGAGCAGCTGAACGGCGAAGCCAACTCAGGAGTGATTCCAACATGGACTTTGAGCTCGACCAAGATCAACAAATGCTCGCCAAGACGGTGGCGGACTTTGCCAAAAACGAGTCGCCCGTCGCGAGGTTTCGTGCCCTGCGCGACGACGACATCGGCTACGATCCCGCGGCGTGGCAGAAGATGGGAGAGCTCGGCTGGCTTGGCATTCCCTTTTCCGAATCGGTCGGTGGCTTCGGCGGCGGGTTCGTCGAGTGCGCGATCGTGTTGGAGAACCTGGCAACGACGCTCGTGCCCGAGCCCTATCTGGCGTCGGTCGTCCTCGGCGGGATGACCCTCGCGCGGGCGGGAAACGAGGCCCAGCACGAGGCCTATCTCACGCCGATGATCGAAGGCGAGACGAGCTTGGCGCTCGCTTACTCTGAAGCGCAGAGCCGCTACGACGTTGGCGCGGTGGAAACGACTGCCGCGCCGGATGCCGCCGGATATCGAATTTCAGGCGAGAAGGTCTGGGTTTTGAACGGGCACCACGCCGACCAGCTGATCGTGTCGGCGAAAGCCCCAGGAGGGGTGTCGCTCTTCGTCGTGCCGCGGGACGCGGCCGGCGTGACTGTGAGGGTTGCAAAGACGATCGACGGCAAGAAAGCAGGGTTCATCCGATTTGAAGGCGTTGCTGTCGCCGAGGACGCGCGGCTCGGCGAAGAAGGTGCGGGCACAGCAGTCCTCGATCGGACGATGGACTTCGCCGCGGCGGCGGCAGTTGCAGAGGGTGTCGGGATCGCCAGCACGATGCTTCAGATGACGGTGGACTACCTCGGGACGCGTGAGCAGTTCGGCGTCAAGATCGGCTCGTTCCAAGCGCTCCGACACCGCGCGGTCGACATGTACGCCGAAACCGAGCTCCTTCGTTCGATTTCGATGGCCGCGATGGTCCGAGCCGACGACGAAGACGCGAGCGCCCGCCGCAGCGACATCTCTGCGGCTAAATACCAGCTCGCCACCGGGGGGATTTGGGTCGCACAGCAGT
>CAMYMX010000200.1 GCA_947259605.1 uncultured Polyangiaceae bacterium
ATAGGCCCCCCTTACGATGGGATGTAGAAGGTACAAGCGGATCGTGTCAAATGCCCCGAGTGAAATCAAACCTCGTCTGGGTCGCGGTTGTGATTGCCCTGCAGCCGCAAATCGCGCAGGCGCAGGGCGATATGCTGGATGCAGACGGAATCGCCGAGGCGATCGTGTCGATGACCTCCCGGGTCTGGACGGGGCCTCGAACGCCGGCTCCGGACCCCGTGACGCGGCCTCGAAGCGCATCACGGAGCGTTGGATCGGCGTACGCCCTTCTCCGGGTTCACGCGGACCCGGGGGTCAGCCGGCGCTCGATGCGGATAGCGCTGAGCGCTCTCGAACAGGCTAGAGGCCGGCTGGACGCGATGAGCTGGCCGTGGCCGATCTCGGATGGAGACCTCGGAGGCGGGCCGGATCTGGATCTCTATCTAAGCGGTGCCCTACCCCCGGGGGCGTACTCGGATGGCATGGCGTTCTGGTCCTACCTCGACCGGGCTTCGACCTTTGCCGTCATCAGCCCCGCAACGCCGGAGGGCAGGCTCGAGGCCTGCGCAACCGCCGCCTACGTCGAAGCGCTCTTGATGAGTATCGACCCCGCGGAGGCGAGGACGTGGCGGCGTGCGACCGCGGCCTGGCTCACCTGGGAGCTTACAGGCCAGTTCGGCTGCAATGACGCCCTGCCCGATCAGCAGGCGGAGCCCTATCGGTCCTGGGTCGCCGGCGCTGCGGGTGACGGCGCGGGCGGAGCGCTCCTCCTTGCGTATCTCTCGGCGCGTCACGACGCCGTGCCAGCGCGTTTCGTGCGTGACGTATGGGGGCTTGCCAGCCAACGGACCTGGGAAGGCGTGGGCCTACGCGCGGACCCAGATCTTTGGTCCGCCATCGAGACCGCGGTCGGTCGTAGCGGGGATCGCTTGGTCGACAACATCGAAGAGCTGGCCGTCCTACGATGGTTCGTCGGACGTCCAGATCGGGCAGACTCTTTGGTCGCGTTCCTCGACCGTGACGCGATGGTGCCGATATCGAGAGCAATGAAGCGCCTGCCGACGCGAGTGGTGGCTTCGCAGCCGCTTGCGACGTTCGGCAGCGCCTATTTGATCATGGACGCGAGCACCTGGGGCGAGACGCGGCGCATCCGCGCCTGGCTGCAGGGCGAATACGGTGTCCACTGGTCTTTCGTCGCGGTTCAGCTCGACGCCCGGGGCCATGAGATTCGGCGAATCGCCGCGCCGCACAGCGGCACGACCCCGCGCGCGTACCTGCCCATCGAGCTCGACGAAGCCACGCAGACGCTCCTGTTCGTGGTGACCAACCTAGCGGACGGCTTGCCCGACGCCGACGAACCAGACGTGAGCAAACGAGCGTTCGAGCTCATCATCGATCGCAGCGATCCCTAGTTTGGGAGAGAAAGGATCCGCAAACTAACTGCGGGGTCGGCGGCGGCGGCGGCGGCGGGTACGCGGCTCCGCATCGTAGACGGCCTCCGTGGGCTCGCTGGCCCACGAAGGAAGATCCTCGCCACGAGCCATGCGATCGAGCGCGAACAGGGTCGCTGCATCGGCAAAGTATTCTCGCCGCGCAATCGATTGGATGCGCCCCGTTCGTAGACGCCGCTGAGCCATGATGAGCAGGCGAATACGGTCTTTGAGTCGTCGCGGTAGCGAGAGGCGAAGCGAGAGCTCTCTAACGAACTCCTCGTACGCGACCGGGACGTCGGTCACGCCTTCGAGCGCCTCGTCGACCGGCCCTAGCAAGAGGGCAGCGAGCAACACGGCATCGCCGGGAAGCCGGTCCTCGGCAGCCAAGGCGTCCACCGCCTTGAGACGTCCAAACGTCAGCGACGCGCCCTCGAGCTCATCGTCCAAGAAGGAAGCCAGCTCTGGAAGAATCTCGCTCAACACGCCGACGTCCCAGGCAAGAAACACCGATCGATGGGCTGCTCCTCCTCGCAGGAAACGGAGAATCTCCTCGAGCACACGAGGTGCGGCGGCGCGTCTGAGCTCGCCTCGCTGACGGACCATCCCGTCATAGACATCCGGATCGAGCCCCATGTCGAGGCGCGCGCTGAACTTGATCGCCCGAAGAATGCGGACCGGGTCTTCTCGAAAGCGAACGTTTGGGTCCCCAATCGTACGCAGCAGATGCTCTTCGAGGTCGGCCACGCCACCCACGAAGTCGATCACCTCGCCGCGCTCGAGGTCGTAGAAGAGACCGTTGATCGTGAAGTCACGCCGAATCGAGTCTTCGTGTGGCTCGCCGAAAACATTGTCGTTGGTGATCAGAAGGTCGGTATCGTCGGCTTCGGTGATCGATTGCCGCGAAGGAATCAGGCGCACCGGATCGGGCCCCGCACAAAGCGGAATCTTTTTTGCGAATTTCGGTTTGATGACCTCGTAGTGCTGCGAAGGGTCACGCCGAAACGTGGCAACCTCGATGATTTTCCCCCCGGAGAACAAGACGTGCGCCAAACGGAATCGCCTGCCGATGACGCGGCAGTTGCGGAAGAGGTCGCGCACTTCGTATGGACGGGCGCTCGTGGCAAGGTCGAAGTCCTTTGGCTTTCGGCCAAGCATCAGGTCGCGCACACCGCCGCCAACGAGATAGGCAGTGTGCCCGTGTCGGTTGAGGCGGCGAATCACCTTAGCGGCATCTTGGTCAACGAGCCTTCGCGGAATCGCGTGGGCGTAAACGATGGGTTCGGGCGGCTCGTCTTGGAGGGCGCCTCGAGCGTCGTCTTCTGGTCGACCGAAGTCAGTATCTATAACTCGGGTCATCGGTTTCCAATGCCCATGTGGGGCAAGAAGTATTAGTTGGGTTGTAGCAACAACCCGTCCTGACGGCAATCTAAGACCAATGCTACGGTCCCCCAACAAAATGAACGAGTTGGAACGAATGGCCGGCAACGTCATTGTCTGCGGATTTGCGGGCACCGAGGCTCCGCCCGAGATTCACGCTTGGTTGCGCGAGGAAGCCGTAGCGGGATTGATCCTGTTCAAGCGGAACATCGATCATCTGCATCAGGCTTCGGATCTGGTCACCTCTTGCGTCGAGGGAACCGATCCTGCGAAGCCAATCTTGGTTTGTGTGGATCAGGAAGGTGGTCGCGTTGCGCGTTTCGGTGAGCCGATTCTTCAGCTGCCGGCCATGCGAACGCTGGCGGCTGCCGCGGACGCTACCCTGACGCGTGATGCGGCAAGCGTCCTCGCCCGACAGCTGCGGGCGATCGGAGTCAACTTGGATTTCGCACCAGTGCTCGACGTCGACACCAATCCCGACAACCCGATCATCGGCGATCGCGCGTTCGGCCGAACGCCTGGAGCCGTCATTGAGCACGCCCTTGCCTTCGCTGACGGACTTCACACCGGAGGTGTCTTGTCCTGTGGCAAACATTTTCCGGGCCATGGCGACACCGACCTCGACAGCCACCTCGACCTTCCGACGCTCCGCCACGACCGTGGCCGCCTCGAGGCGGTCGAGTTCCAGCCATTCCGAGCGGCGGCGGGACGAATACCCTCGCTGATGACCGCTCACGTCGTATTCGAAGCCGTCGACCCCGAGGTTCCAGCCACGATGTCCAGGGCGGTGATCGCTGACCTCCTTCGCAAAGAAATCGGATTCGAGGGCGCCTTGTTCTCGGACGACCTCGAGATGAAAGCCATCACCGATCGCTATTCGATCGAGGAGGCCGGAGTGCTCGCGATCGAAGCCGGATGCGACCTCCTTCTGGTCTGCTCGAATCTCGACGCAGCGGCGCGGCTCCGCGAAACACTTGCAGCCGAGGCCGACCGCAGCGAGCTGTTTCGCGCCCGGCTGACCGAAGCGCAAGCACGGTCCAATGCGCTCCGGCGACGGGCCGGCGAGCTGCCCCCTGCCGTCCCACTCGAAATCGCGCTAGACAGCACCGACGCGCGATCCGTGAGGGCGCGCCTCCAGCAACTCGAATGATCGCACCGCATCCCATTCCAATCGCACCCGTCAGTCTGGTGAGCTGAGGCCTCGTTGGAGATCTACGGCGACACGAGTGGGCTCAGTCCTTCGGAAACCAAGGCATTGCAGCGGATTTACCGGCGAAAGGTGCCGCTCGATCGACTGACGACGCCGGAGTTGACCCGCGCGCTCGTCGGGGTCTCGCATGCCACGGGGAGACAAGTTGGGGTGCTGGTCGACCGCCGCGGAGCCGTGCACCACGTCATCGTAGGGGATGCATCCAAGCTCATGTTGCCCGACCTCGGTCGCATGCGAGCCGGTGCCGGGAGGCTACGGGGCCAGCGGCTGATTCACACGCACTTGCGCAACGAGCCACTGAGCCGGGACGATTTGGTCGACCTCACGCGGCTCCACCTCGACATGGTGGTCGCGGTCTGCCTGGCCCCCGGTGAAGAGCGGGCCCTCTGCCTGTACTACGGTCACAACTTCCCAGTCGTCGACGACAGCAACGAGCCGCCGTTCCGAACGTTCGGACCCATTCCCTACGCGAAGGCCCGGGATAACCCGGCCGAGATCATCGCAACGCTAGAACAAGAGTTCGCCCGCGCCGCACGGGCGCGCGGAGTCGCTGCCAAAGACGGTCGCGCCATCCTCGTCCACGTTTGCGACAAGCGAAGCGCCGGCCAGGCAGAGGATTCGCTTCGAGAGCTCGAGGAGCTGGCTCGCACGGCAGGCGTCGAGGTGGCCGACCGTGTGCTGCAAGTGCGTGATCGGGTGGATTCTCGCTATGCCCTCGGCCGCGGCAAGCTCGAAGACGTTGTGATCCGAGCGATGCAGCTCGACGCGGAAACGCTGATTTTCGACCGCGACCTTCGGCCTGCACAAGCCAACAACATTGCGCGAATGACCGATCTCAAGGTCGTGGATCGCACACAGCTGATCCTCGACATTTTTGCGCAGCACGCCGAAAGCAGCGACGGTAAGCTGCAGGTCGAGCTCGCGCAGATGAAGTACCTTCTGCCGCGCCTAGGACAACGTGACGACGCTCTTTCACGTCTGACCGGGGGTATTGGCGGTCGTGGACCGGGCGAGACGAAGCTCGAAGTTGGGCGGCGCCGGGCACGGGAACGCATCACGCGCCTCCAATCGCAGCTCAAGCAGCTTGGCAAGCAGCGAGAGCAGCGGCGCGCGCGCCGAAAGAGGAGCGGGACTCCGACCGTGGCGATCGTCGGCTACACGAATGCGGGCAAGAGCACGCTTCTCAACGCGCTGACCGGAAGCGACGTGATCGCGGAGGACAAGCTCTTCGCGACGCTCGATACGCGCTCGCGGACGAACCGGCTTCCATCGGGGCGCGATGTCATCATGACCGACACCGTCGGTTTCATCCGTGACTTGCCGAAGGATTTGTTCGCCGCCTTCCGCGCTACTTTCGACGAGACACAAGACGCGGATCTCTTGCTGCACGTGATTGATGCATCGGACCCCTGCCGAAGCGAACATGTCGAAACCACGGAGAAGCTCCTGGTCGACCTCGGGCTCGAGAGAGTCCCACGCATCCTCGTATTCAACAAATGCGACAAGCTAGATACACCGTACGCGACCCTCGGGGATCGTGGAGCTCCCGTTAGCGCGCTGGACCGCAGCAGCCTAGGCGTGCTCGAAGAGGCGATTGAGAAGCGCCTCGAAGTCTCGCACCCCATGCTGCAAGCGGACGAGCCTACTTCTTCACGACCGGCTTGATGCCTACCTTGCCGTCCTTCACCACGACCTTGAAATCGATACGCTTGCCCTTGTGCTTTCGGTCGAGCACGGGAACCATTTTCTTCAAGCTCTTGGCAACTCGCTCATAGTCGATCTTGTCGGTGCGCTCGTTGTTGCTCCGTTTAGCCTCGACGTAGCTGTCGTAGATTTGGCGCATTCTGGCCTCGCCCGGCCCTTTGGAGCGCGAAGCGATTTCCGGTGGCGCGCGGCGATTGGCAGACGATGCCGTCCTCGGCGTTTCCTTTGCGGCGACAGGGCGCTTTGACTTCGGCTTCGAGAAGCGGGCCGCCGGGGCCTGGGGCTTTTGAGCAGCCGGCGGTCGTGCGCGCTGCGCGCGGATGTTCTGTAGCGTCGTGGTCGTCTCTTCCGCGTCCGCCGCGCCTGCATTTGCGGCAACGGCTGGCGCCCGCTTGAGCTCGTCGATGCGTTCGCTCGCTTCGGCGATGAGCTGATCCATGTTGACATCGGCGTCGGGATCCAGCTGGACCGGCCCGCTGCTGCGGCGCAGCCTCTCTTGCTCTCGCTCCACACGCCCCGCCTCGCGTCGTCGTCTGGCTCGGAGAAGGTCGCGGCGATAAGTCCCCTCTTCGATCTGACGCCCGATGCGACGCCAGTAGGTCTGGAGCGTGGTGTAGCGCTGGATCAAGGTCTGAAAGCGAAATCGAAGCGCGGTGTTTCTGGGTGTTTCCTTGCGAAGCGCGTGAAGCGCACGGTCGAATTGCTTTCGCGGGATCTGCGGCTCGATGCGCTCGATGCCTTGAAACCACTGCTCATAGAGGTGCTTGATGCGCGAGAGCTGAATCTCGGCGTCAGACAACATGATCTCGAATTCTTTTGGCGTCATGACCCCACCGTCAGAGCGGTGTGACCTTCAAA
>CAMYMX010000201.1 GCA_947259605.1 uncultured Polyangiaceae bacterium
CTCTTGCTCCCCCTCGGCCCATGCAGAAAAGCCATGGGCAGGTACGGCAGGATCAACGATTGTCACTCTTCGCAGCCTTCGAACACGAAAGGGCCAGGGGGCGCGATGCGCCCGGAGTAGCCAGGTAAGACGCCGACACACTCGGAGATCGTCTCCTCGATGGGGCACCCCGTCTGTGAATCGAACTCAGTGATGATCTCGCGCGCATAGACGGTGCACCGTTGCTCGGTCGGGCATTGTTCGGCGGAGTAGCGCTCGCAGTTCTCCTCGATCGACGCGAGCAAGTCCCAGCACGATGTCTCGACCATCCTCAGTATTTCCTGGGGCGGTTCGTCGACTACGACCCAGTCCGCCCAGAAGTCGATATTGACGCAGCCTCGCACGCGGACGGTGCGGTCGTTGCCCTGCGCGTAAAACTCTCCTTCGATGCAGCTCGGCTCGCATCGGCATTTCTGGGTCCGATTTTGACGGTATGAGCCAAGGGAAATGGCGCTCCGAGCCGGGCCGCGTCGTGCTTTCGCCGGCGGAGGGGGAATCCACTCCTGCCCTCCATCGAAGATTCTGTGGCAAGTTGGGTTTCGCTCGATAAACCGAGTGGATGCCTGTACCGTCGGGGCACGCGAAGCAATCTCTGATGAAGTCCGCAACACAGGAATTGCCCCTGCCCCCGCCTCCGGGCGTCAAAGAGGGTCTCCCCTTCGTCGGGCCGGCGATGGCCTTTCAGAAGGACCCGATCGGTTTTCTTCGGCGATGCCAACGCAAGCACGGTGACGTGTTCACGGTGAACCTGCTCCTCTTCAAGGCGACCTTCGTCCTCGGCGCCGAGGAACAGCATCGCTTTTTCACCGCGCGACCCGACGTGCTCGACTTCTTCACGGCCACGGTCGAAGCCAGCCAGGCGCTCGTCGGCGATCTGATCCGATTCCGACGCCTCTCCGAACACGAGGTTACGGTCAACGCGGTGATTCGTCTCGGGCTAATGAAGACCGAACGACTCAACGTCTACCTCAACGCGATTCGCCGGGTCGCGCGCCAACGGTTTGAGGCATGGGCGGATGTGCCGCGCATCGATCTCTTCCACGAGACGTCCGCGATGATCAATCAGATCAACGTGGAGGCGCTGCTCGGGGCCGACACCTGGGCAAAGCACGGCGAAACCATCGCCAATGCGTATTACGACCTCGAGTTCAATGGAATCAAGCCCGAGGCCGTCGCGTTCCCCCACTTTCCGTCGCCGGCGGTACGACGATGCAGGCGCGCTCGAGATCGTGTGGACGTGATCATGCACGAGCTGGTCGAGCAACGAAGCATCGCGCCCGGCGACGACTACATCTCGTTGTGGCTCACTCAGGCTCCCTTCGACGGCGAGCAGCCCGAAGTGCCAGAGCTGGCGGCGCACCTCCTCGGGCTCTTCTTCGCGGCCCACACCAATACGACGGGAACGTTCGCTTGGACCGTGGCGAACCTTGCCGCGCGCCCTGACCTCTTCGAACGCGCCTCGGCCGAGTGCGAGGCGCACGCCGCGCGGCACGGCGAGGCTCCTCCGTACCCAGCACTGCGCGAGCTCAACTTCCTTGATGCTTGCATGCGCGAGTCTGTCCGCCAGAGCTTTGCTGTGTTCTTAATTCGTAGGGCGCTGGTCCCGTATTCGGCAGGCGATTTTTCAGTTCCCGAGGGTCAACGGGTCTGCGTTGCGCCCATCCTCACCCACATGGATCCCGCGGTCTATGAAGATCCCGAACGCTTTGATCCGGATCGGTTCGCGGACCTGAGCGAGGCGCGGCAGCTCGAGCGGGAAGGGGCCTACGTGCAGTTCGGCCTCGGCGCACACCGTTGCCTCGGAGAGATGTTCGCGAACGCCGTCCTCAGGGCGGCCTGGTGCATCTTTTTCCGGGACTACGAGATCACACTCGAGGACAGCGAGCTTCCTCCGCATGACTGGACGAAGACCCTCGGCACGGCCTACCCGACTCGCCCCGTTTGGGCCCAGGTTCGGCGCCGTGAACTCACGTGAGCAGCTGGTGCGAGGCAGTCGCGCTATCCCCCGTCGCCCGCTCAGGGTCGGGAGCTGGTCTCGAGCGCCGCTTCGAACTCTGCGCCCAGCCCATCGGCCGCTTTTTGGAGCTCTGGCCCGCGGAAAGCAATTGGTGGCTCTCCGAGTTTCACCGCAAGGGCGTGCCCCTTCCGTTCAGCACGTATTGCATCATCCATCTCGGAACGGCTGGCGATCGAGCCAGAGTTGGCTCAGGGAACGCTCGGACCGAAGATGGTGGGTACAGGGTCGGTGAGTGCGGTCTGAAAAAACTGGAGGCGTTGCTGTATGGCAGCGTCGGCAATCTGGCCGCAGTAGTGCCCTTCGGTTTCGAATTCGCAGCCCAGGTCAGGCGGCACCCCTGGTAGCGCTCCCTGTGCGACGTATTGAATCATTCCGGCTGTCGCGGTCCCCGACGCAACATTCCCAGTCAACGGCGGCGTCGCGACGGGTAGGTAGGGGACGGGATCCTTCACCGGGGCAACGACGGGGACCAGCCCCATCGTTTGGGCCAAGCCCCGAGTGCAGTTCCTCGGTATGAGGCTGTCGATCAATCCTTCTTGGATCATCACACTCGGCTTACGAGTCGTACCCGCGACCTCGACCGGATTCGCATACATGAAGGCTGCGTGGTTTTGCGGGTCCTGGTAGTCGAAGCCCAACTGGAAGAGCCCAAGTCCCACCCAGAGGTCGACCGGCGTGATTGCCGAATAGAAGTTGTTGATCGTGTCCAGATAGCCCGTGCCATTGCCGCCCGGTCCGACTGGATCCTGGAAAAAGAAGATCTCGGCTCCGCGGAGACCGCCAGTAACGAGCGCGCCTGCAGCAATCTCGGGCGCGTATGGCATGAGCGCTTGCCCCTTGTTCGACCCTTCACTGATGCCGACGTACGTCAGCGGTTGGCTCAGGTCGAAGTCCGGCTGTCCGTCGGGTGCGCCAAAGGGCACGAAGTCGCAGCCCGTATTGCATAGCTCAGACAGCATGCGGACGAACGACAACTGTTCGCCGGTGGTCTCGATCCAGTAGTCAGGGACCCTTCCGTTGAGGAGCAGATGTGTAAGGGCCGCGGTGTTCTGCTCGACGGAGTCGTAGGAAATCTCGCGATGGATGTTGTCGGTGAAACCGGCGACGGCGAAGCCCGCACCGGCGAGATAGATCGACGTGTAGTAGATTTGCTCGGACGCACCGCTTCCACTTCCGTGTTGGTACATCGTCACCGGCACGGGAGCGTTTTGTGCGGCGTCGGGAATTCCAATGACGAACTCGACCGGACGGTTCTGGGTCACCACCGGTCGGCCGTCTGGGCCGAGAACGAGCTCTACCCCGCCGCGCCAGTTAGGCGCGTCCCATTCGGCGTATACGAAGGCTGCCCACGGCGCGAATCCGGGCTCCACGCGGGTCACGCGGGGCACCGGCGCCGGCATGTTGAGCACGTCCTCCTTCATCTTGAGCGGAATCGTCTTGAAGCTGTCCGTGGACCTCACGCTGAACCGGAGTGAGAAGGCGACGTCGTCGGAAGGAATCGGCGGGTTGCCTTGTTCAGTGACCACGTCCACCGCCTCCCGGGCCAGTGGCCGCACCAGCGAAAGCTCCGAAGCTTCTCCCGGCGTTGGGTCTGCGAGCGCCGCGGAAGTGAAGGATGACGGCTCGAACGGCCTCGAGGGATCAACCTGAGCTCGCCGGGTCACAATCAGCCCATAGCTCCCGCCTGGCGTGAGCGCGATCGACGGAAAGAGCACGAGCGCATGCTGTAGCGGTTCCGTCGGCGCGATGCTCCGGCGTGCTGCGCGGATGTGAACATCAAACGGGATGCGTTGTCCGTAGCTTTCGCTTCCGCGATTGAGATCAAAAAGCCCGATGCTGGCCATTGGGTCGAGCGACTCGGTGGGGTCCAGTGGAATCGATGTGGTGTCGGGTGCATCGGACAACTCGATCACGATGGGCCCGAGAGGGCTGAAACCATCCAGGTAGCCGACTGCTTCGGCCGCACGCTTCATCGAGTAGAACGCAGCATCTACACCGAGCCGCTGAATGGTAGGTAGCTCGACCCGGACTCCGGTTGGCGTGCTTCCATCCGCGACGAGCCAAACGTCGTCGGGATACGGTGCGTACCGCGATGCATCGCTTCGATCGTACAGAACCACTGCGGGAGCGCCCGCTGGCGCCGTCGAAAACACGAGCACCTCCTGTCCCAGCGGTCCGTCCCACGCGAGCTGACAAGCCGCAGCGGCCGGAAGTTGCCCCACTGGGTTCACGATGACGTCGTAGGTCTGCGGCTCGACCAGGTGGGAAGTGATCGGAAGGGGGACCGAGTCGCACGAAAGGGCGAGCCCCTGAATCGAGCCCCGCACGGACTCGGCAAAGCTGAGCTTCAACCAGGCGGCAGCAGGGACGTTTTGTGCGCCATCGCTCGGGTCGCTCCCGGCCAACATTGGCGCGGGACTCCGCCGGTCGACCGCGACTCGATAGGGGCCGAGGTTCCCTTCCGCAGCTCTTACGCCAATGTGCAGGATGCTTCGCCCCTCCGGCACGTCGAGGAGGGCGCTGCCTCCGCCAGCTCCGAGCACCGCGGCCTCGATGCTCTGGCCTCCGACCAACCACTGGTACGTCACCGTCGCGTCGTTCTCTTGGGCTAGGGCCGTCAGCGTAGCTTGGGCTGCGTCCATGGTGAGGGCGTAGCTACGGTTGTCGGGATCGAAGTCGACAATCTGATCGACGCCGGTGTCCGTGGGCACGAACTGCAGCTGTTGCAGTCGGGTGTCGCCACGACCGCAATACTGAAGTTGCAGCAAGGCCGGCGCGAGCGCAACGACCAGGAGCATGGGCGAAAGAAAGGCTCGGTGCATCACGAGTCAGGACTAGCACGTCAGAAGTTTGGATGTCCATTCGAAGCACCACGCATAATCCCCTCTCGCGAGATGCCGAATCGCCTTGCGCGAACGGTTCACCCACTCTTGGACGTCGGAGTCGGTCACTCCCGTCTATGACCCATGGTTTCATCTGTGGCCTTGGCTGCAACGATGGCAATGGGTGCTCCGCGGACAACTGCACCCAGGGGGCCTGCTCGTTCGATGCCTTGCCAGACGGCGAGGCCTGTAGTCTCGGGAGCTCATCCGGCTTTTGTCTAGGGGGTGTCTGCGACGACAACCCTTGCGCAAGCATCGACTGCGACGATGGAAACCAGTGCACGATCGACGCGACCTGCAACCCCAGCACTGCGCGCTGCGAGGGCGTGCTCGGAGAATGCATGTCTGCAGTCTGCGTGGGGCTCTGCGAGGACTCGGCGACGCGATGCGACGACGTTAACGCGTGCACGGCGGACAGCTGTGATCCGGAGACGGGCTGCGTCAACACCAACCTCTGTAACGATAGCAACCCTTGCACCGACATACCTTCGAACGTGTTCATTGGCGTGTGTCAGAACGGCGTGTGCGTGAGCAACATCATCATCGCTCCGCCGATTCTACCCTGAACCAGTGGCTTCTGCATGAAGCTCCAACGCCTGCCGCGACATTCGACAACTTGCCGGGTTGAGGGCTCTGCCGTGGGTCATCTCAGAACTTCACGGTGAGCCACTTCGCCTCCGTCGATCGCTTGAGAACCCCCGCCCACCCAGGTCGTGCCGGGCGTGCTCAATCACGTTGCGCTGGTTCTGTCTTGGGTGCTTCAGCCCGGGGGGCCGAGGGACGCTCTCCTTTCTCGCGGGCCTGGATGGCCAACTGCCGTACCCTGGCGATATCCTCATCGGAGAAAACACCATTCACACCCGAAATCGCGGCCAGCCGCATGCCATGCTTCAACCCCAGTTTGTAGATTTCATGCACCTTTTCCCACTCGATCGTCCGGCCCAGAGTGAAGTTTTCGAACCGGCCTTCCAGAGTAAGCACGATGGTCTCCGCAAGGCACGCATACACCACGTTGTGGTCTTCAAAGCCGATTTGTTTCATGCGCACTTCGCCGGGCAGGTACACCTCACCCGACTCGATGACCAACACATCCGGACGTTTGGCCACCTCTTCGGCGGGCAGGTCGAGTGGCCGCGCGACATCGGTGATCACACAGCCCGGCTTCACTTTCATGATGTCGAGAATTTTCTTGCCAGCCCCAGAGGTTGCCGTGACGATCATATCCATGTCGCCAATGCTGCGGTCACCGTCCGCATAGGAAGCCAGTACAAGCTTTGCCCCCGGTGATTCTTTGAGGATGGACTTCTCGAGCACCAGCAGTTTTGCCGATTCCGGAGACACGAGGTGGACTTCCTCTGCTGTCCGGGCCAGCAGCCTCGCGCAGGCCGAGCCGATCGCGCCGGTGGCACCCACCACCATCGCCTTTCCCTTGATTCTCTTACCCTTCTCCAGCTCGACCAGGCCCAGCCTGGCGGCAGCGTCATGGGCTGCCCACAGGGCGCCGGAGGCGCTGTAGCTATTCCCCGTGGTGATCGGCAGGGGGGCGCGCTTGGCCACGGTGACCCCCGCGTCTCCGACGACTTTGGTGAATGCCCCGAGCCCCATGATCTGGGCGCCCAT
>CAMYMX010000202.1 GCA_947259605.1 uncultured Polyangiaceae bacterium
ACGACGACTCGAGCATCCCCCATTTGGACGCCCGTTCGCTCCAGACCTCTGTGCAGCGCGGTTCGGAGGACCTCAGGACGCTCTGCGTGGTCGGAACCAAAGCCTCCGAACGCGAAGAACGAATCGAGACCACCTCGCGCGAGCTTGGCATAGGCAGCGGGCTCGGTGTTCCCGGTGCCGAGGCCCAAGACGAGGTCTTCACGATCGCTGAGCTCGGAGAGCAGAGCCAGAACGCCGGGCAAGACCTCAAACGCGTCCGCGCGCTCGAGCTCGCGCGGCAAGTGCGCAACGTAGCGCCGGAGAACCTCATGAATCAAGTCATCCTCCGCAGCCACGCCGTATTGCATGAGCGCCGCTCGCACGATCCACGGATCGGTGCGGCCTGCGAACTCGACCGACTGCAAGCTCACTTCGTCATCGAGCTCATCCAGCACTTCGCCCACAGCCAGCTCGACCGCACGCCGGCCGGCCCCGCCAGCGCGCAAGAGTGTTCCGTCGATGTCGAACAAGGCAATGATGCGCTGCATGGAACGAATGTAGCAGGCTGGGGTTTTCATAGTAGTCTCCGCCCGACCGATGGACCTACAACTTCTCGCCAAGCTCCCCCTCTGGCTCGCCGCGTTCCTGCTATCGCTGACCTGCCACGAGGCGGCGCACGCACTGGCCGGCAAGGTGGGCGGCGACTCGACGGCGGCGGCGCAGGTGACGCTCGATCCCTTGCCGCACATACGCCGAGAGCCCTTCGGCGCGATCGTGGTACCGATCCTGTCGTTCTTCTTGCAGGGCGGCGGCTGGATGATCGGCTGGGCCAGCGCGCCGTACGACCCCCATTGGGCGAGTCGACACCCAAGGCGAGCGGCTGGCATGGCGGCCGCCGGTCCGGCGGCGAATTTCGCGCTTGCCTTGCTTGCCGCGCTGGCAATGCGCGTCGGGATCGCGGCCAGCTACTTCACGCTGCCCGCCGGCAGTCTGAGCCTCGAAACCCTCGCAGTGGCGCCCGAGGGTGTTGCCCAGGGACTTGCGCTGTTTCTGAGCGTCCTGTTCTCGATCAATTTGATTCTCGGCTGCTTCAATTTGATCCCCCTCCCGCCCCTGGACGGATACGCGATCGTGCCGATCGTCCTCAACGACCGAATGCGGGATAAATGGTTCGGCATGTTTTCAGGCGGAGGCGCGCTGATGGGCTTGATCATTGCGTGGATTCTGTTTGACCGCTTGATGCCGCCTGTGTTCCGAACCGCGATCGGTCTCTTGTACACGGGCCTCTGAGCGCCATCTCGTGCTATTCTTCGCCCGTGCGGTGGATCGGGGTGGTTTTGGCGTGCGCGATGTGGCTCATGGCGCCCGCGGGCTTGGCGGATGAAGCCGACGCTCACTACCGGCTGGCGAAAACGCTTCGAGCGGAGGGTCGCTACGAAGAGGCGCTCGCCGAAATCGACCTCGCGGTAGCCGCTCGCCCAAGCTACGCGCAGGGGCATCTCACGCGCGGTTCGATCTTGCGCCGGCTCGCGCGCTACGACGACGCGCTGAGGGCGTTCAAGAGCGCGATCGCGCTCGAGCCGAAGGACGGCAGGGCCTACGGCTTGGCGGGCGCCGTCCTGCTGCGACTCGATCGGCCTAAGGAGGCCATCAAATACCTGAAAACGGCAACCGAGCTCGAACCCACGCACAGCAACCACTGGCTCAATCTTGGTGTGGCCTACCGTAGGTCCAAGAACAACGAGGCCGCGATCGCGACCTACCGGCGTGGGCTGAAGGTCATCCCCAACGACCCGCGTTTGCTCAACAACCTCGGTGTGGCGCTACGCAAAGAGCGACGCTACGACGAAGCGATCCAGGCGCTGGAGCAGGCGCTTGCCGTCGACCCGTACGACGTAGAGGTCGCCCGCAACCTGGCGATCGCCTATCGGGGTGCCAAGCGGTGCAAAGAGGCGATCCCGATCTACATCAAAGCTCTCGAACTCGGTGATGGCGGGCCGCCGGACCTCTTGTTCGACTTGGCGTCCTGCTACGAAAAAGTCGGCCAAACCAAGATGGCAATCGCAACCTTCGAGCGGTACATCAAAGCCACCCAAGAGAGAGACCCCGAGGCGGCAGAGCGCGCCCGACGTGCGGTACAGAACCTGCAGCGTCGATAGAACCGGCGGCGCTCAGTCGATGAAGAAGCTGAAGCCTGCTTCGACGCTCCAGGCCTGGTTCGGAGCGCCAGAGGGCATTCTGAAGTACCTCGCCCAGCGGCCGCGCACTTCGAGTCCCATCCAGGACAGGAAGCCGTAGCCAATCCCAACGAACGCGCCAATCGTCCCGGAGCCATCGACATAGGACGGCAGCGGGACACCGAGGTACCCGCCGGTGAATGCGCCCGAGAGCCGAAGGCTCTTGATGTTGCCACGCAGCGCGATCATGGCGCCGCCGCCGAAGCCAGGATTCTCGAGCGGCCAGGACCTGCCGATCCATTGAAAGTAGGCGCCCAGGTGCAGCGGTCCCGCGACTCCATAGGAGCCGTCGAGCCACAGGCTCGGCTGCCACTTCCGTTGGCCCGAGAACTTGGACACGGTGCCACCGAAGACGCCGTCGAAGACGACGAGGTCGGTATCGGCGGAGGCCGGCTGCGCGAAGCCCAGAGCCACAAGCAAGCACGGCACAGGCAACATGGGCGCGAATCGCTTCACGCCCATGCCTGTTACCACAACTCCGCGACCGCCCCGCAAAACCTGCGAGGAGGATCCGCGTCAGTTCATGGTCGCCGCGACGATGGCGTCGGCAACGTCAAACTTCTTGAGAAACTCAGTCCGGGCTTGCTTCATGTGGCTTACCCACTGCTCGTAGTCGCTGTGCCTTCCGCGAGCGTCGTAGAAGCGCTGCGGGTTCAGAATCTCCACCGGCACCTTCTCGACCAGGGCTGCGTTTTCGGGGGCATCGACATCGACAATCTCGTAGCCGAAGTCCGGGTCCTTCTTCCACTTGATCTTTTCGCTCAAGAGCGCCTCGAGCATCGCGCTCGAATGCGTAATCTTGATGTTGAGCGCCTTGCCCTCTTTGGCGTCGTTGGCCTCGCCGCCAATGTAGCCGGTGTTCATCAGCCACATGGTGACACCCGGCATGGTCGCGGCTAGCTCTGCGAAACGCTTGGCCTGAAGCCCATGCTTCGCCGGAAAGAAGGGCTGGGTGAAGGGCGAACGGGTTTTTCCGCGCTCCTTGCCCGCCGCGCTGGTCTTCGAGGTCTCGCCGAGCATGAAGTAGCCGGCCGCTTGCTCGGGAGAGGTGAACCGGATGATGCCAGGCGTTGCCGCGTCGTAGCCCTCATCACGGTTGAGGATACCCATCGACTTCACCTGAGGGATTTGCTGGAGATCAGCAGCCTCGGGAATGGAGCTCAGCGGAACGATCGAGCGGCCGTTCTGGGTCCAGACGACGAAATCCCAGCCGTCTGCCGGAATGCCATGGCTGTCGACCAAGTCGTCGATTTTCGCGTCGCCGGCGATGTATTGATCGACCTTCGCGGCGTCGGCCCCGGTCGCAATCAGGATGTCGCGAAGCCGACTGACCTCCTCGGTCGAGAGCACGCTCTTGGTGAAGTGAAACGAACCATCGGCTTCGAGAAAGACGTTCTCGACCCAGGCTTCCGGACCAATGGTGGCTTGGTACAACACCGGCTCAGTCTCGAGTGACAGGCCGTCGGTCTTGGCGAAGCAGCCGTTTTCGGTAATCGTCAGCGCGCCATGCGGCCAGAGCGTCACCATGTCGTCCTGGATAGGCTCGGTGAGGTCGCCCTGCTTCGAGAACGTGGTCGTGGTCTTGCCGGTGCCCGAGAGCCCCATGATTGTCATTGTGACCGTATCACCGCTGGTCGCCGTGACCGCTTTGGCGCCCGCGTGGAGAACCAACCCGCCCTTCTTGTAAACGAAGTGGTTGAGCATGCGAAGCACGCCCTTCTTGGATTCGCCAAAGTAGTCGGCGCCCATCACGTACGTCGTCCAGTTCTCCATGTCGACGATGATCGCCTGACGGCCGGGCATGTCGTCGAGCATCAAATCAGGAGTGTAAATCAGACGAAACGTTGGATGGAAGGGCTGAGACAACTGCGCTTCGCTCTCCGCATCGGAACGCGGAAAGGCGAGGATCTGTTGCATGCCCGCGATGTTCGCGCCTTCGAGCGTGTAGAGCCACGTCGTCCCGAACGCGCCGTTGCCAAGACCCGAGTAACCATCGATGGCGATGAGCTTGCCCTTTTCAGCGATGTACTTCGCCTGCCGCTCGATCAAACCACGCGCCTTGTCCGGATCGATGAGCTGATGGCTCCAGCGATCTTCGGTGTCGATGATGTACGTGTATTTCGCCATCCGCGCTTTGTTGCGAGTGACTTTGTTGATGCTGCCAACGGCGGTCTTTTGAACGCACGGGGTGTGCTCGAGCGCGAGCTTACGTAGCTCGCCCTGGCTCGGATTCTCGATGTACTCGACGTCGAAGGGACGGGGGTCTGCGGTCGCCATATACTCTCCGTTTCCGTCTTAGCCACTGGGAGCAAATCGCCGACTTGGCAAGCTCCGAAATTGCCATATGACAACGTTTTCCGACGGTGTCCAGACGCAACGGCAGTTGCCGCCCCTAGGACAGCCACTAAGCTGCACATCGTGCGCGCGTTGCCGCTAGATTTTCGCGAGTCCACGGGTTCGCAAGAGCCCGCATGGAACGACTGGCGTTGGCAATCACGGCACGCCGTGACGAATTTACAAGCTCTCGACAAAGCTCTGACCTTGACCGATGCCGAGCGAATCGGAGCCAGCCGCGCTGAGGCTGCGGGGCTGCCGATTTCGATCACGCCTTATTACCTCGCGCTCTGCCACCCCACGGATCCAGCGTGCCCAATCCGCCGCCAGTGCATTCCCCGGGCCGAAGAAGCGATCGCGACCAAGGGCGACCTGCGCGACCCGCTCGGCGAGGAGGCCCACGAGGTCGCCCCTCACTTGATTCAGCGCTATCCCGATCGCGTTCTGCTCATCGCCACCGATCGCTGTGGCGTGTACTGCCGCTTCTGCACGCGATCCCGGCTCGTTGGAGACGGTGGTGGAGCCCGGTCCATGGCGGCGCTCGAGCCCGCCTTCGCGTGGATCGAGGCACACCCTGAAGTCCACGACGTCATCCTCTCGGGGGGCGACCCGTGCCTGATGTCAACCGAGCGAATCGCGCGACTGCTGCGGCGAATCCGAATGATCGCGCACGTCGACTACGTCCGGCTGGCAACCCGGGCGCCCGTCACCCTCCCCCAGCGAATCACGGCCGAGCTTTGCATGGCCATTCGCGAGAGCCACGAGCGCACCTGGGTCATGACCCATTTCAACCACCCGAAGGAGCTCACCGTGGAGGCCCAAGTCGCATGCGCTCGTCTTGCGGACGCGGGCTTGCCGGTGATGAATCAGACGGTGCTGCTTCGCGGTGTCAATGACGAAACCGAAACACTCGAGGCGCTTTTTCGGGGCCTGGTCCGATCTCGGGTTCGACCCTATTATCTTCTGCAAATGGACCCAGTCGGCGGCAGCGGGCACCTGCGAACTCGTCTATGCCGCGGGGTGGAGCTGATGGCGGCCCTTCAAGGACGCCTCAGCGGGATTGCGCTCCCAAAGTTCATCGTCGATACCCCTGGTGGCCTTGGCAAAGTGCCGATTGGTCCCAATTACGTAGTGAGCGCAAAGGACGGGGTCACGGTGCTCGAAACGTTTCGCGGAGACTATGTCGAGTACTACGACCCCATCGAATACTGAAACGCCCCCGTTTTTCAGCCCGGTTCTGGCAAGCACCGGCCGGTGCATGTATGAATCGGCGGCCCACCACGCAGGGCACTGAGGAGAACCCATGCAACGAGCCTTAACGCTGCATCAAACGACCATTGGAAAAAAGGTGGTCATGGCCTTGTCCGGGCTCGTCATCGTTGGTTTCGTGATCGGGCACTTCCTCGGCAATCTGAACCTGTACCGCGGACAAGAAGCGCTCGATGCCTACGCTCACTTCCTCCAAGGTCTGACACCGGTGCTCTGGGGTACGCGATTGCTTCTGCTCTTCGCGTTTGGGGCTCACATCGTAGCGGCATTTTCACTCTGGTCGCGAAACATCAAGGCGCGCGGATCGCGTTACAAGAAGCATCAAGACATGGCCACCGATTATGCCGCGCGCACGATGTACTGGTCTGGCCCGATCCTCTTGCTTTTCGTCGTGTACCACTTGCTGCATTTCACAATTCTGCCGGCGCATCCGGGAGAGGTCTATCGCAATGTCGTCGAAGGTTTTCAAAATCCTTGGATCGCAGGCGTCTACATCACGGGCAACATCGCCCTTGGCTTTCACATCTTCCACGGCATTTTCAGTGCGACCCAAACGCTCGGTGTCAACCATCCCCGCTACAACGCCTATCGCCGCGATGCGGCCATAGCCATTTCCGCCGCGATCACCCTCGGCAACCTGTCGTTTCCGATTTCGGTGCTCGCTGGTTTCGTCACCTTATAAGGGTCCTCATGCAACTTCGATCGAACGAACCGACCGGTCCCATCGA
>CAMYMX010000203.1 GCA_947259605.1 uncultured Polyangiaceae bacterium
CTTGCTTCAGCGGGAGCTCGAGGTGCTCGACAAGTTGCGCACCAACGCGCCGCGTCCGTACATCGCGATCCTCGGCGGCGCGAAGGTCAGCGACAAGATCGGCGTCATGGAAGCGCTGCTCGGAAAAGTCGATGCGCTTCTGGTCGGCGGCGCGATGGCAAACACTTTTTTGGCGGCGCGCGGATTGAGCGTAGGCAAGAGCCTGTGCGAAACCGACAAGCTTGCCTTGGCGCGGAGCCTGATGGCGGCGGCCGAGGAGAGCAAAGTCGACCTCCTTCTCCCGATGGACGTTCGGGTTGGCAATTCGATTGAGTCGACCGATGCACAGGTCGTCGGCGTCGATGCCATCCCGGCCGATGCGATGGCGCTCGACATCGGCCCGGCGACCGAGCAACTCTATCGGGAGCGACTCCGTCGGGCCATGGCGGTGTTTTGGAACGGGCCCATGGGCCTCTTCGAGAACGCGGCCTTTGCAGAGGGCACCCTCGCCGTCGCACGTGCGGCTGCCGATTGCCCCGGGTTCAGCGTGGTCGGCGGGGGCGATAGCGTCGCTGCGGTCAAGCAGGCCGATCTGGCAAACCGCTTCGATCACGTGTCCACTGGCGGCGGAGCGTCGTTGGAGTATCTAGAGGGCCGCCCACTGCCGGGCGTGGAGGCGCTTCAGCCATGACGAAACGCACACCGCTGATCGCGGGCAACTGGAAGCTGAACAAGACCATCGATGAGTCGAAGGCGCTTGCCGGCGCGATCGCCGCGCACGTCGGCGCCGGGCTCGCCTGCGAAGCGGTCGTCGGTCCGGTCGCGACCTCGTTCGCGGCGGTGAAGCAGAGCCTCGAAGGGTCTGCCGTTGGCCTCGCTGCGCAGAACACGCACTGGGAAGACTCCGGCGCCTGGACGGGCGAGCTCAGCCCCACACTCCTGGTCGACGCGGGCTGCGGCTACTGCATCATCGGTCACTCCGAGCGGCGTCAGTTCTTCGGTGAAACCGACGAGGGCGTCCGCAAGAAGGTGGGCGCGCTGCTCGTGCACAAGGTCGTGCCGATCCTGTGCGTAGGCGAGAGCCTCGAGCAGCGCGAGGCCGGCAAGACACTCGACGTCGTGCTCGGCCAAATCGATGCCGCGACCGAAGGATACGACGCCGTGGCCTTGGCACCGCTCGTGGTGGCCTACGAGCCGATCTGGGCCATCGGCACCGGCCTCACCGCAAAGGCCGAGGACGCACAAGAGGTTCACGCAGCCATTCGCGGCCGCTTGGCTGAGCTCAAGGGCCAGTCTTGGGCGGATTCGGTTCGCATTCTGTACGGTGGGAGCGTGAAGCCCAGCAACGCGGACGAGCTGCTTTCCCAGCCCGATGTCGACGGCGCCCTCGTCGGCGGCGCGTCGCTCACGCCCGACAACTTCATTCCGATTATCGATGCCGGCGTTCGCCGGGCAGAGAGCTGAGTCAATGTATACCTTCATTTCCATCGTCTATGTCTTCGTGTGTTTGTTTCTCATCCTCGTCGTGCTTCTGCAGTCGGGCAAAGGCGGCGGGCTTGGTTCAGCGTTTGGCGGCGGCGCGAGCCAGCAGATTTTCGGAGGCGCCGGCGCGGGTAACCTTCTCACGCGATTGACGGCCGGGTTCGCGTTCGCGTTCATGGCGCTTTCGGTCTGGCTTGCGTTCCTTTCGTCTTCGGGCGAGCAGGCGCTCGACCGCGCCGTTCGCGAGCAGGCGGCGGCGAAGGAAGTCGCTGCCGAGATTGAAGTCGAAAAGGCCGAGGAAGCCGCGCTCGAAGCGGAAGAGGCGGCCGCTGCAGAGGCCGAAGCGGACGTCGAGTTCGAGGTCGAAGAGCCTGCGACCGAGTAGCGGCGGCAGTGACAGTGTCGGTGTTCGGCGATTTACGTCAACGTCGGTTTTGTAACACCGCCCGCCCACCCCCACCCGTAATCCTCCCTCCGCGGCCTGGGCTTCGCCGGGCCTTGGCGGCGCTCTGCGCCGTGCTTCGCCCTTCGGGCTTGCGCTGCCGCCTGCTAGCTTGCGCCGATTGGCCGCAGGTCACGGGCATGTCCACATGACTTGTCGGCCGAGCCTCCCCAGCGCACCGCGATCCTGGGGTAGCCAAACGCCCACGGCAGTGCGAGCCCAACGGGCGAAGCACGGCGCGAATGCGCCGGCAAGGCAGAGCGAAGCGAATGCCGCGCCAGGGAGGATTACGGGTGGGGGTGGGCGGGCGGTGTAATCAAACCGGACCACGCCCCACGCCCATCAACCACCCCCCACCACATCCGCGGCAGCCTCAGTGCCAGTGCCAGCGACAGCGACAGCGACAGTGCCGGTGTTAATCGGACTCAGTGCCGTGGACCGGGTGGATCCGTAGGTATTGGCCTAGGTGTTTCGCGCCTAGGTAGAACGGGATCGTGTCCAATAGCGCGACCGTGAGCTTGAAGGTGTAGCCCGCTGCGATGAAGGTGAGGAGCTGCGGCCACAGGGGCGCTGCTTCGTCGATGGGGATTCCTCGTGCAAGGAAGTGGGTGATCAGGATCACCGAAACGGTGTCGACCAGTTGGCTAACCAGCGTGGAGCCGTTGTTGCGGAGCCAAAGGTGGCGGCCGTCGGTAAGGCGCTTCCAGAAGTGAAAGACCTGAACGTCGATGAACTGAGCCGCGAGGTAGGCGATCATCGAAGCGGTCACTGCGCTGAAGGCTAGCCGGCGAAGCTCGAAGAAGAGGCCTGATTGGGGTTGATCCGCTGGCTCGAAGCCGGGAAG
Organism: uncultured Polyangiaceae bacterium; assembly: GCA_947259605.1. Classification (GTDB taxonomy): domain Bacteria; phylum Myxococcota_A; class Polyangia; order Polyangiales; family Houyiibacteriaceae; genus SG8-38. The sequence continues at coordinate 2,748 of CAMYMX010000203.1, forward strand.
CGCCCCGCCGATCCAGAGAATGAACATCACCCAGAGGTTCAGGGCGAGGCCCATCCAGACGACCTGGTTGGCGCGGTGGCGGCCGTAAAGCTCCGAGATGAAGTCGGTGCACAGGAACGTGATCGGATACGGGAGGACACCGACGGCCAGCGGCATGGGGATGGTGAGGCTCGTCCCCGGTAGCTCGAAGCTCAGGTCGATGAAGCGGGTGACGCCCAGGATGTTGAGCATCGCGAGCGTTCCCAAGAACAACCCAGAAAGGATCAGGAACACCAGCTGACGTCGCTCGTGCAGGGTCGCTTCATCGAGTTGCGGGACCCCTTCGAACCGATACTGCTCCGAGGGCAGAAGCCCGCGACTGCCTTCGCTCACGGTTGCGCCTTTTGGCGCAGCGCCTTCCGCTCGATCCCGCGCCACGCCTGATGCTCCTGCCCCGCCCGCTTCGCGTCATCGACCGCTTCGTAGAGCGCGGGGAGCGCAACCGAGACCGCCCGATCCTTCACGGCGCCCTCCCAGGCCGCGCGAAACTCGGTGAGGTCGATGCCGAATGGAACGATCAGCTTCCCCCGAACGAGGGACACTGACACTGACTCCGCCCCGTGCTCGTGGGGCTCCCCCGCCTCGCACGCTGCGCAGTGATGCTCGACGCGTTCCTGTTGAACGAACACGCGGGCGCCTTCGGGGAGCGCCTCTTCGAGGCTGCGAACGGCCCCCGGCTCTCGTTCGAGGGCGACGAAGGGCCAGCGGCGCTCGTCGCCTGGGCGTAGAATCTCGAGCAGCGGGAACACCGGAACGGCGTCTCCGGCCGACGTCTGGTGCGCCGCGACGGGCGCGCCATCCCAAAGCACGAGGTCTCCATAATCGATCGGCGCGTCGCGAAACGTCGGCGATTGAACCACACCGTGACAGGGACTGAGCGGCGCAATCCACACCAGCTCGAAGCCGACCGCCTTGTCGGGTAGTTGGGAGGTCGCGTCCGTGGCCGGCGTTCGCGACAGCACACGCAAGAGCATCGGCGGAAGATTGGCGACGAAGGGCATGCCGCGAGATCGATCGATGCGTGCAGGAACACCGAGTTGGTCCCAGGTGTCCACCGCTTCTTCGGCCTTGCCCAGAGCCGTCGCGCAAATCGCGAGATTCCAGAGCACCGGCCGCTGATCGCCGAGGCGCATTCGCGCTTGCTCGTTGGCAGCGTAGCCCTCGTCGAAGCGGCCGCGCCACTTGTCGAGCAGGCCTGCGTCATACCACCACTCGCCCCTCTCGGGGTCGAGCTCGATCGCACGGGTGAACGCGTCCTGCGCTTCGGCGTCCTTGCCCGGGTCGCAGAAACGAAGGGCGTTTCCCAACATCGCATTCAGGTTGCCCGCCACCTCGGGGTCCTTGCGGTCGGCCTCGTCGAGCGCGTCCAGGCTTCGCTGCAGGGCCTCGGCGGCCCATGCTGCGGGCCCGTCTTCGCGGAGCGGCGGCTCGTCCATACCCCGCCGGCCGGCCTGTTCGAGCAGAAGTGACGCCGCGCCGAGCGTCAGGCGCCAATCGGCCGTCCAGGCGACGGCCAGCTCTCGCAGCAGCTCGCGTTGGGCGATGCCATTACCCATTTCACGAATCAGGCCCAAGGCCAGCTCGGCGAGCTTTTGGTCCGAGCCCAGCTGGCTGCGCCTTCCGACGAGCGCCTTCCAGGCAGATTCCAGGTCTTGGGTCGATTCGGGCGGGTTCATGCGCGCCGAGCTTAGCAGCCGGCACTTGCTTGTCAGCGCCGTAGCGGCACGCAAAGCTCGATTTCAACCCTCTTCTTGGTGGAGGCAGCCCTTTTTCGCTAACCTAGGAACTCGCGCGTCGCTCGGCGACCGCCACTGACGAACGGGGATGGGTTGCAATATCACAGTGCGGGACTGACCGACGTCGGACAGCGCCGGAAGCTGAACGAGGATGCGTTCATGGTCGACGACGAGCTGGGCTTGTACGTCGTCGCGGACGGGATGGGCGGCCACGCGGCCGGCGAGATCGCCAGCCAGGAAGCCGTCGACACGGTGTACGGCATGGTCCGCCGGGGCCACGAAGCCCTCGATCGCGTCGCCCAGGGCGACATGGGCGAAGAGTCGCTCCGGTGCGCCATTCGGATTGTCGAAAGCGCCGTGCAAGCCGCAACGTACATGGTGTTCGGTTTGGCGCAGCACGACCCCGAGCAGCAGGGCATGGGGACGACCCTGTCGGTGCTCGCGATGTGCGGAGACTACGGCATCACCGCGCAGGTTGGTGACAGTCGAATCTATTTGATCCGCAACCGTAACGCCCAGCCCCTCACCGAGGATCACACCCTCGTCGCTTGGCAGCTGAAGCAGGGGATCATCACCGCAGCCGAAGCCGCCCGTTCACCGCACCGCAATGTGATCACCCGCGCGGTCGGAAGTCGTGAGTACGTCCAGGTCGACACGGGCTTCTTCGAGGTACAGCCCTCGGACGCGTATCTGCTCTGCTCGGACGGGCTCCACGGCTACCTCAAAGATGATGAGCTCCCGGACGTAGTCGACATGGGGCCTAAAGGCGCCGCAGAACGGTTCATCCATGTCGCGAACTCGCGCGGCGGCCGGGATAACATTACGGCGGTTGTCGTCAGCGTGCGGTAGATCACCGGGGCGCTGCGGGACGCGACACGGGGGTTCGACGGACGGGGCGGCTTGCAAAGGTGGCCGGATGGGCTGTTGAGCGTAGGCCACGCAAGCCGCCCCTCGGAGCTCGCGCCAATCGGGGCAGTCTGCTGTCGTGCCGATTGTCACTCACACGCCGCCGAACCCCCGCATCGCGCCCCGCAGCGCCCCTCCATTCATATCCATGTGCATAGGCACGCGGCACGGGAGTCCCCCCACAAGACAGCAGGCGGCAGCGCGAGCCGGAACGGGGAAGCCCGGCGCAAGCCGGCAAGGCAGAGCAAAGCGAATGCCGCGCCAGGGAGGATTACGGGTGGGGGTGGGCGGGCGGTGTAACCAAACCGGACCAGGCCCCAAGCCCATCAACCACCCCACAAGACAGCAGGCGGCAGCGGCAGCGTCAGTAACAGTGACAGTGACAGTTCCGAGTCCGGACCCGTTTCCGGACCCGGTCCCGTTTCCCCACCCCAACAACGACTTCGGGCCCGGCTCACTGAAGAGCAGCGGGCCCGCGTCTTTGTTCCGTTGGCTCTCAGGCCAACCCCCTACTCGGTCGTCTCTTCTTCCGCTGGCTTTTCGGAGGAGGCCTCTTCAGCCTCCGCAGGCGCCTCTTCAGAAGCTTCGTCCGCGCTGGACGCGAGAGAGATGGCGCCCAGCTTGTCCTTCAGCGCGTCGCCGAGGGTGGCTTGCGCGCCACCGAGGCTTGGGCCGATCTTGCGTGGAGCGACGCGCTTCTGGGCTTCTTCGGGGCGAGCGACCTGGTTCACGTCCTGGCCCTCCGCGGCGCGGAGTGAGAGCGTGATGGTGCGTTCGTCGTCGTCCAGGCGAATGACCTGGGCCTTGACGATGTCGCCGGTCTTGACGATCTCGGTCGGCTCCTGGCTGAGGTCGGCGCTGATCTCGCCGCGGGGAATCACACCCTCGACGCCACGCTCGAGCTCGACGTGAATGCCGTACTCGTCGGCGCCGGTCGAGCGAACCTCGATGACGGTGCCTTCGGGGTAACGTTTCGGCACGAAGACCCAGGGGTCTTCGTAGAGCTGCTTGATACCGAGGCTGACCTTGCGGTCGTCGTGGTTGATCGACAGGATGATCGCCTCGACCTCGTCGCCCTTGCGGTAGATATCGGACGGGTTGTTGATGCGCTGG
>CAMYMX010000204.1 GCA_947259605.1 uncultured Polyangiaceae bacterium
GCGCTTCGTCATCTTCGCGCCGCACTCGTGGCAATCGTACTCGGTGAGCTCCGGCTCTTTGGGCTCTTCGATTTCGCCGTCGGGGCCGATGTTGAGCGTGTAGCGGCATTCCGGGTACTTGGTGCAACCGATGAACGGCCCGTTGCGGCCCCAGCGCTTCACCAGCGGATCACCGGACTCCGGGCAGTTTTCACCAATCTCGACCGGGTCGGGCCACCACTTCCCCTTTTGCTCGACCGCGTGCGCGATCTGCGCCTGCAGGCGGTCGTGGAAGGGCTGAAGCACATCGAGGCGTTTCGCACGCGCCTCACCCACCGCATCGAGGTCTTCCTCGAGCTTCCGCGTGAACCCGATGTCGGCCAGGTCGAAGTTATCCGCGACGAGCTTCTCGATGACCAGCGTGCCGAGCGGCGTCGGCACGAGCTTGTTGCCGTCCTTTTCGACGTACGAGCGCTGCTCGACCTTGCTGATGATCTCCGCGTAGGTGCTCGGGCGGCCAATGCCTTCTTCTTCGAGCTTCTTGACGAGCGTCGCCTCCGTGAAGAGGGGCGGCGGCTCGGTTTTCTTGTGATGCCCTTGAACGCCTGGCGGAATCACGACATGCAGCGCCTCGCCCTCTTTGAGCTCGGGCAGGCTGTCGTCGTCTTCGGTTCGGTCGTCAGGGCTCGGTTCTTCGCCGGCAAGCTCGGTGGTGGCGCCATACACGGCCCGCCACCCGGCGACCTTGAGGACGCTGCCGCTCGCGCGAAGCCCATAGACGTGGCTAGCCGACTTGGCCTCGATCTCGACGCCCGTCTGGTCAAACACGGCCGGCGTCATCTGCGACGCCACGAAGCGGTCCCAAATGAGCTTGTAGAGCCGGCGCTGCGGATCGTTCAGATACTTGCTGACTTCCTCGGGCGGCAAATCGAGACGGGTCGGACGAATCGCCTCGTGGGCGTCCTGCACGTTTTGCTTCTTCGTCTTGAAGAAGTTCGGCTTCTCGGGCACCGAATCCTTGCCAAACTTCTTGGCGATGTAGTCGCGGCAGTCATTCACCGCGTCGGGCGAAAGCCGCACGCTGTCGGTGCGCATGTAGGTGATGAGCCCGACCGTTTCGGAGTTCTTGCCCCGGCCGAGCGTCATGCCTTCGTAGAGTTGCTGCGCGATGCGCATCGTGCGCTTCGGCGGCATGCTCAAACGGTTGGCCGCGTCCTGCTGCAGCTTCGAAGTCGTATAGGGAGCCGGCGCCTTGCGAGAAGCCTTGCGCTTCGTGATGGCCTTGACCGCGTAGTCGGCCGCTTTCAGGTCAGCAACGTAGCGAGCCGAGTCCTTCTCGTTGAGGACCGCGAGGCGCGAACCGACCTTATCGAGCTTCGTGCCGTCGACGCTTTGCAGCATGGCCATGAACGAATGGGGTTTCTCGCCCTTGAGCCGCGCTTCGACGAGCCAGTAGTCGACCGAAACGAACGCATCACGCTCGTGCTGGCGGTCGACGATGATTCGAAGCGCGGGCGTTTGAACACGCCCGGCCGAAAGCCCAAACGCAAGCTTCTTCCAGAGGAGGCTCGACAGCGGGTAGCCGCCAATCCGATCGAGCACGCGGCGGGTGCGCTGCGCCTCGTAGAGGTTCGAATCGAGCTCCCGGGGCGCGTCCAGCCCTTTTTTGACCCCGCGTTTGGTAATCTCTTCGAACAGGACGCGCTTGATCTCGGCTTCCTTGTTGGCCTTCTTCGCCACCTCCATGAGGTGATAGGCGATCGCCTCCCCTTCGCGGTCGGGGTCGGTTGCGAGCAGGACCTTGTCGGCCTTCTTGGCAGCAGCCCGGATGGCTTTGACGACCTCCGGCTTCCCCTTCTCCTCGAGCAGCTCGTAGGTTTCCTGAAAGCCCTTCTCGATGTCGACTCCGCCCTTCTTGGGGAGGTCCTTAATGTGGCCTTTGGACGCGAGAACCTCGTAGCCGTCGCCGACGTACTTCTTGATGGTCTTCGCCTTGGCAGGGGACTCCACGATGAGGAGGATTTTGGACATCGATCTCCTTTAGTAAGGCTGGCTCCCACTTCGGCAACGTTGATACCGGCCGCCGGGCTTCTCCTCGATCAACCCCCGCACGAGCAGCCGGAGAATAGACTGCTGAACCTCGAACGCAGGAATTCCGGTGCGTTGGCAGAGGTCCTCCGGATGGCGGGCCCGGCCTCCCAGGGACTGCAGAATCGTTTGCTCGGGCTGGGTCAAATTACTGAAATCGTAAACTTTTTCTGTTTTCTTAGGGGTCTCGGGCCGTCGGTCGCTCCCCTTCAGCGCCGTCTCCGATAGGACATCGGCGGGACGCACGCAAATCCTCGCCCCCTTTAAAAGGAGGCTGAGGTTGCCCGATCCACGAGGATCCCAAGGCGAAGCGGGCACCGCAAAAACCGGCCGGCCGAGCCGCGTGGCGAACCTCGCGGTCGAGAGCGCACCGGACCGGAAGGGGGCCTGAACGACGATTGTCGCGCGCCCGAGCGCCGCAATCAAACGGTTGCGGGTGAGGAAACGCCCCGGCTGCGCGTCCGCGCCATCTTCGACCTCGGTGAGCAGACAGCCGGCCTCACAGACCCGCTTAAACAGATCGTGATTCGCGCGAGGATACGGCGCATCGAGCCCCGTGGGCAGCACCACCACCGTGCGCCCTCCCCCATCGACTGCGCCCTCGTGCGCCGCCCGGTCAATTCCGATGGCGCCACCTGAAACGACCGCGAACCCGTTGAGCACCGCCTCCCGGGCCAGCGAATAGGCGAAGTCGAGCGCCTCGTCATCCGCCCGGCGCGTCCCGACGATGGAGATCGCGCGCTGAAGGTCGGGAAGCTCCCCGACGACGCGGAGCACCGCGGGCACATCAGCAAGAGCCCGCAGCCCGGCCGGATACCCCGCGCAGGCAGAAGTCAGCAACCGAGCACGCCTGGAAAGGCCCCGAAGCATTGCCCGGGTATCGACCAGGCCTCGACATCGTTGCGCGGTCGTTCAGGGTTTGTCGCCAGGACATTCGTCTTGGACCGCCCCTCCGCCCAGGGAAATGCAATCCTCCATGCGGGGCGTGGCGTCGCCGTGGAGCCGCGCACTGTATGCGCTCTAGGCACAGTGCTGACACGAGATGACCCCACCGTGTCAACACACGATGGGGTCAATTACCGCGGCTCCAAGGAGCCCCTCTCATGCGGTTAGAAGCGGTGCACGTCGATGGCGTACCACGACACGGCTCCGCCAGCCGGTTTCACGTACACGTGGATCGAGCTGTTACCTTCTGGAAGATCAACCACGGTCCAACGTTGCTCCGGATCGGAAACGTGGTCTGCGACCACTACGCCGTCAACGTAGCATTGAACCAGCACAACAGCGCCCGGCTCCGCGGGCTCAGCGATCAGCATCGCCTGCGTCACCGAATCAGGCACGTTTACTTCGTAAACCTTCACCTGAGGATCGAAGGTCAGCATGTTGTCCGCTGGCATGCAGCTCTCCCCCTCGAAGGCTCGAAGCTCAAGATCCGCCAACGTGGTATCGCCGGTACAATCCATTGCACCCTGCATAAACGCTGGAGACAGCACGACCGCAAAGGCCAGGCCAAGCGTCCTCAGCGCAACAAAACGTCGTCGTGAATTCCTCATGACCTACCTCCCTTCTCGCGGGCACCGTCAATCTTGTAATCCTGGGGAACCCGCAATTAGAACGTAGGCATGCCCAGGGTGCTGGGGAATACGTAATTCTTATGCACTAAATAATTACACTAGCGTGGCCTTGGGTGGCCTCACGCTAACGCCTTCTTAGGGGACGCCGGACCTGAGTCGTCGCAGATCAACGCGTGACCAAACGCGACGCTCGAGGCGCTCAGGTCTCGCTGCGGTGCTTCCTGAAGGCGGCTTGTTGCTCCGGCGTTGCCTCCGTTTGGTACTTCGCCTTCCACTCGGCGTACGGCATGCCGTAGACGATCTCCCGCGCGCCCGCTTTGTCGAGGCTCAGGCCTTTTGCTTCAGCCGCTTCCTGGTACCAGCGCGACATGCAGTTCCGGCAAAAGCCGGCGAGGTCCATCAGGGCGATATTTTGCACGTCGGTTCGCTCGCGAAGGTGCGCGACCAGCTTTCGAAACGCCGCGGCTTCGAGCTCGATTCTCGTTTGTTCGTCCAACTCCATGGAAAGGACCCTAAGGCCCTCAGCCGCCGAACGCCACGGGCATTCCGAATCGCCAACCGTGACCGTGCAGAATGCCAACGTAGACCACGGCCCCGGCCGCCACCAACGACGGACCATGCCACCGAGGCACGACCTTGGCGGAGCGCTCGGCGCCTCGTCGGTTGGCGGACCAGATGTCGAAGGCGGCTGACGCACCAAACGCTCTTGGCGGCCTAGGACGCCCGGTGTACGTTGGCGTTCCCCACCACCATTTTTCGGAGATCCTGATGCAACCCCTTTCCGGCATGGATGCCTCGTTCTTGTACATGGAGGACCCGCGCACGCCGATGCACGTCGGCAGTGTGCTGACCTTCGACGGCGCCATCGAGTTCGAAGACTTCCGCGCCATGATCAAGTCCCGAATTCACCTCGTGCCGCGCATGATGCAGCGGCTGGTGATGGTTCCACTCGGGCTCGGCAAGCCGTACTGGGTCGAGGACCCCGACTTCAATCTCGACCGCCACCTGCAGCACATCGCGCTCCCGAAGCCCGGCGATTGGCGAACGCTTCGAAAGCTCGCGAGCCGCACGTTCGGTCTGCCTCTCGATCGTCGGCGTCCGCTGTGGGACATGGTGTTCGTCGAAGGGCTCGACAAAGTTCCACAGACGCCCCCGGGTTCGGTTGCGCTCATCAGCCGCGTCCACCATGCGGCGATCGATGGCGTCTCGGGCGCCGACATGATGAGCATCTTGCTCGACGTCACCAAGGAACCGCGCAAAGTCGAGCCGCCGGCCCCGCACGTGGTTCCTCCCGTGCCAAATGAGCTTCAGGTATTACGTCGGGTTGCCAAGAAGATCGCCGGCAAACCCGCCCGCCTCCCGGCTCTGGCGCGAGACCTCGGCAACGTCTTCCGAGCGGGCAAGGAGGCCCGAATCAAAGGGCTCGAGGTGCCTCCCGCACCGTTCTCTGCGCCCGCGACCCCGCTCAACCGGGTTGTCTCGGACGAACGCTGTTGGAACACGGCGCTCCTAGAGTTCGATCGGGTTCGCGCGATTAAGCAACCGATGGAGTGCACGCTGAACGACGTGGTGCTTGCGATCTGCGCCGGGGCGCTTCGTCGTTACTTGATCGACAAGGGCGCTCTCCCGGCCGACCCCCTGGTAGCCTTCGTCCCCATCTCCACGCGCAGCAAGAATCAGCACGGCGACATGGGCAACCAGGTGTCGGGGATGTCGGTACAGCTCGCAACGAACATCGCCGACCCAGTCGAACGCCTTCAAACGATCAAGCGATACACCAAGGGTGGTAAAGCGTACCAAAACGCCGTGGGTGCCGAAACGATGGCTGACGTCTTCGAGTTCGTCCCGTTCGGCCTCGCCGGGCAGGCGTCACGGCTCTACTCGCGGTTTCGCGTCGCCGAACGTCACAAGCCGCCGTTCAACCTGGTCATCACCAATGTCCCCGGACCGCAACACGAGATGTACGTGGCCGGCCACCGACTGCTGGCTACCATGGGGATGGCGCCCGTCATGGACGGCATGAGCCTGCTCATCACCGTCTTCAGCTACAATGGTTTGCTCTCGATCAGCCCGACATCGTGCCCAGACGTGATGCCAGACATCGACACCTTTGCGCGCTACCTGAGAGAATCCGCCAACGAGCTCGAGGCCGCGGTTCTGGCGCACCAGGCCCAACAGCCACATCCTGAAAAACCGCAACTTACGGTCTCCCCGGAGGAAACTGCCCTCTTCTTCGCACAGATGGGCGAGGCCCTTCAGAGAGTCACCGCTGACTCACAATCCGGTGGCACGTTGCAATTCCAGATCACCGGGAACAACGAGCAGGCTTGGATCGTCGATATTCCGAAGCGGTCGGTCACCGAGGGCACAGTCGCCGAACCCGACGCCACGCTCACCATTCGCGACGAACACCTGGCGCTCATCACTCGAGGCAAGCTCGACCCACAGACCGCGTTCGTCCAAGGCAAGCTTCGCGTCGCCGGAGACGTCCGCAAAGCCATCGAGTTCGGCGCGTTCCTACCGGGGGTAGCAGAGTAACTGCGACGCCATCCGAAACTAGCGCTCCTTCATTTTCCGAACCCAGTCGTCGGCGATGGACTTTGCCGCATCACGACCGCCAAGGCCAAACGCGAGCGCGGCTGCAACGGCAACGCTGCCCAGGGTGAAGCCAAACGCCATGCTGACGATGTTGTCTGCGAGTCCCATGGCCTTGAGGCCCATCGCGAGCACCAAGCCGAGGATCGCGATTCGGGCGATGTTGGCGAGCCCGGGACTTCCGTGCTTGGTCAGCTTCTCGTAGGCCAACGTGCCGAGGAAGTTGCCGATGATCAGGATGAGACCGCCAATGAGCAAGCCGGCACCAAACTCCAGCACCGAGGCGAATACATCCGAGATCA
>CAMYMX010000205.1 GCA_947259605.1 uncultured Polyangiaceae bacterium
CGGTCTGCTTGCTCCAAGGGATGTCGAGTATCCAGTCGATGTAGGTGCGCACGACCGTGTATTCCGCCGAGCCGACCTGCATCTGCCGAAGTCGCTTGAGCTGCTTGTGCGCCACCGTGTCGGCCTCGCTCGGTAGGTTTGCTTTTGCGAGGCGCTCCTCGAGAACATCGAGGTCGCCCTGATCGCCTTCTTCTTCACCCAGCTCTTCTTTGATGGCCTTGAGCTGCTGGCGCAGGACGTACTCGCGCTGGTTTTTGCCCATCTCCTCTTTGATTTGAGAGTTGATGCGCTCCCGCATTTTGAGGATCTCGAGTTGCCGTGTCAGAAGGCGGAGGACCTTGCGAATGCGCTCCTTCGCGTCGAGCGTTTCGAGCAGCTGCGACTTCTCTTCGACTGGTGCGTCGAGATTCGCGGCCACCAAGTCGGCGAGCTGTCCGTGCTCTTGAATGGAGTCGATGAGAGAGCCAGCCTCGCGAGGCAGCTCCGGCATCAGCTGGATGACTTGCTTGGCAATGTCGCGGAGACTCATCGCGAGTGCTTCGCTCTCGACATCCTCGGCGGCCGGCTCTTCGAGACGCGATACCCGAGCGCGGATGTAGGGCTCCGAGGTCACCACCTGCTCGAGCCGGATGCGCACCAGGCCCTGAAGAATGAGGCTGTAGTTGCCTGAGCTGTGCTTGAGCGCCTTGAGGACGCGCGCCGCCACACCGACGGGGTAGAGGTCGTTCTGGCCGGGATCATCGGTGGACGGGTCGCGCTGGGCCACGATCGCAATGATCGGCTGATCGAGGTTCTCGATGTCCTCGACGAGCGCAACCGACTTCTCGCGGCCCACATCGAAAGGCGCCACCGCGGCGGGGAAGAGCACCGCGTTACGAATTGGGAGAACCGGAAGCTCGCTGCCGAACTCGATTTCCCCCGTATCGGGTGGCGGGATCGATGTAATTGTTTCCTCTTCGTCGCTCATGGGGATGTTCTACTCCAACTCGTGCGGAACCCAAGTTTATCCAATACTGCGGCGAACATAGCCACGCACCAATTTCCTGGCAAGGGCCTCACTTGTGGCGCTGGCCCGGCACGTCAAGGATTGCAGGCGTACATGCTCGATGGAATTCAGGGGGTCCCCGAAATTGGGCTCGGACCGATGGAGAGCGCCAAAATGACGCGGACCAGCGCCTGCCCTCGATCCGGCGGCCGGGAGAGCATCACGCGGCCGGTTAGAAGCAGACTTTGTTTCGGCCGGCCCGTTTGGCCTCGTACATCTTGCCGTCGGCGGCCTTGAATAGATCCCAGGCGTCTTCGTAGTCGGGTTGCCACTCGGCCACACCAACGCTCACGGTGATGTCGACCGCTGAACCCTCGAATTCAAACCGGGTATCCCCGATCAGTCGATTGATTTTGCCGGCGAGCTCTGTAGCGCCATCGAGACTAACCTCAGGGGTGATCAGGGCAAACTCCTCGCCTCCGATTCGGGCCAGCACATCGTTGACGCGCAGCCTGCCGAGCAGGAGCGCGCCGAGCTGCCGCAAGATGGCATCGCCCGCCAAGTGACCGAAGCGGTCGTTGACGTTTTTGAAGTGATCGAGATCGAAGACCAGCAGGGAAAACGCCCGCTTATATCGTTTCGCCCGTGCAACCTCGCGGTCGAGCATCTCGTCGAAGTATCGCCTGTTGTTGAGCTGCGTGAGACCATCGGTGGTCATCAGCCGATAGATCTCTTCGTGGTACTGGACTTCCACGTCGTCTCCGACAATGAACTTCAGGATGGTTCGCCCGACCTTGAGCTGATCGCCGTGTCGCAGCCGACCCTGAGGCTCCACGACGTCATCGTTCACGTAGGTCCCGTTCGTAGAGCCGAGGTCGCGAACCAAGAATTCTCCGTCCTCGAAGTGAATCCGGCAGTGCTTGCGCGAGACGCTCTCTTGGTCGATGGGAACTTGGCAGTTGGGTGAACGCCCGATGGTCAAAGGTTCAGTGCCGACCTGCACACGCCGACCCATCTCGTGTCCGTGGATCACGATCAGAATGCCGTTCTGATCAGACGGACGCCGCGCCCTCGCGTCCTCAGCCTCTGTGAGGACGGTTTGACTGGCGCTGGTCCTCTGATCTTTGAACGGCACGCCTTCAATATACAGGGTACGAGGCCGCGCGTTAAAATGAGCGACACGAGATTGCAGTCACAGCGGACTGATGGCTTTGTTGACCCCCAGAACACAGTTTAATAGCGTGAAAGCGTGCGCGACGTAATTTCTCACTCCTGGTTGTGGGGGCTGGCGAGCCTCGGCCTAGTTCTCGGTACGCCGCTGGCTCTGACCGCGAGCCCACCGACGGCTCAACGCGCCTCGACGAACATGGCGCGGGTGGTGACGCCCCCGTTCATGGATGTCGATATTTCCAAGGCGAAGCCCGGGAGCGACGGTTGGGCGGTTGAGCGCCGCGACGGAACCCGCGCCGTGCTGACCGTCGACCACGACCTCCAATCCCACGTTCGAAGCCTGTTCCGGCGATACGATGTTCCAGCGGGCGGCCTGGTCGCAATCGATCCCAAGACCGGAGAGGTGCTTGCCTTCGTCGGGTACGAGGCGGGGAAGGGAGACAGCGCACGCGTTGCGACCGATCCCGGGCCGCCGGCTGCGTCGGTCTTCAAAATCATCACGGCGTCGGCGCTGATCGACGCGGGCGTGAAGAGCTCGACCTCGGTTTGCTACGGCGGAGGGATGCGGGGACTGGTGGCGGCCGATTTGATCGATAGCCCCAAACGCGATCGCTGGTGCGCGACGATGGCCGACGCACTCGGATATTCGATCAACGCGGTGTTCGCGAAGCTTGCGGACCGACACATCGACGAGGCTCGGATGACGCAATACGTTGCGGCCTTCGGTTTCGGACAGCGCTTGCCTTTTGATCTTCCCGTGTCGCCAAGTCCGGTGGACGTGCCGGGCGGCCGTCTCGAGCGCGCGCGAATGGCTGCAGGGTTTTGGCACAGCCAGCTTTCCCCGCTTCACGGTGCATTGCTGGCATCGACCATCGCGAATGACGGTCAGATGCCTTATGCGGCCATCGTCGATCGAATCGAAAGCGGCTCCGGCGAGACCCTCTACCAGCACGCCCCGCGGAATTTTCGGCAGGTCTTGCCGCGGCACACGGCACGGCTCACGGGCGAAATGATGACGCGCACGGTGACGAAGGGAACCTCCAAGAAGGCGTTCTGGGACGCAAAGGGGCGCCCCTTCCTCCCTGGCGTCAGCATCGCGGGCAAGACGGGCACCCTCAGCCGCTACAATCCGCACCGCACGTACAACTGGTGGGTCGGCTACGCGCCGGTCGATGATCCGAAGATCGCGGTCGCCGTGCTGGTCGTCAACGAGCCCACGTGGCGAATCAAGGCGAGTTACGTCGCCAAGGAAGCGCTGCGGAACTACTTGCTGCGGTAGCTCGCCGGCAAGTCCTGCCTTCTGGGGCGTTGCGGCACAGCATGGCTGAGTTAGGCTGCGGCCCGCTTCACTATCAAGAAAGGCAAGCTCCATGTTCCGTAGCATTCGACTTCTGGCTCTCACTTCGCTGACCGCTCTGCTGTTGCTCGCTTCTTCCGCCGTAAACGCACAGGCGCCGGTGCTCAACCGTGTCGTCAAGACCAACACGCTTCGGGTCGGGATGTCTGCCAATCAGCCCCCGCTCAACGTGAAGAGCAAGAGCGGCCAGATGATCGGATTGGAAGTGGACCTTGCCAACGGGCTCGCCTACGCGCTTGGGCTCGAGCTCGAGATCGTCCAGAAGCCATTCGGTCAGCTTCTGGGCGCGCTCAAGCGGGGCCAAGTCGACATGGTGATGTCCGGCGTCGATATCACCGCGGCCCGTACCCAGGACTTCCTGTTCGTCGGCCCGTATCTCTTGTCGGGTAAGTCGCTCGTGACCACCTCGAAGGCGTTGGCGGGCGCGGACACGGTGGACGACGTCAACCGGCGCGATGTGACCTTCGTCGCGTTGAAGAACTCGACCAGCCACGCCTTTGTCAAGAGGCACATCCCCAAGGCCAAGCTCGTTGCCGTGGACACCTACGAGAAGGGGGTAGCGATGGTCATTAGCGGGAAGGCGAGCGCCATGGTCGCAGACATGCCCGCCTGCGCCTTGGCCGTCCTGCGCAATCCCGACGCTGGCCTCGTCACCCTGGAAGAGCCGCTTTCCGTCGAGCCCATGGGAATCGCCGTCTCCGCCAAGGACATGCGCTTCTACAACCTAATCGACAACTACATCGAAGCGATCGAAGCCACCGGCATTCTCTCGGCGCTTCGCGCGAAGTGGTTCGAGGACCCGAGCTGGCTCGACGAGTTGCCCTAGTCCTAAGGACCGGGCCCCTGCATAAGAGAGGTCTCGCGAGATAGAGGGACACGCTCTAGCCCTAGGAGCTGTGTTGTTACGGGTAGTTGAGTTGCACACCGCGAAAACGCAATTTGGGGCGTTTAGGGCTGGTCTTAGCCGGCGCTGATAGTTTGGAACCCCGTGCTGCGTTCCCCTGCGCTCCGGTCTCGTTGATTCAGTGTTTGTTCCGGACGATGAAGGTGTTCATGCCTTCTTCGCGCTCGAACGTCGTCCGATAGTCCTGCGCCTGTTGTCGCGATTCGAACGGACCGATGCGAACTCGCCAGTGGGTGCCGCGGCCTTCGACGGTGCCGGTCGTGACGTAAGCTGCGTGTCCGCGTTTGCGTAGTGCGCTGGTGAACACTTGGGCTTCGCTGGCGTCCCGGTAGCTGATGACTTGCAAGGTGTAGCGGCCGTCGTGCCCAGCCGGCGCGGAGGTCGTGTTCACCGGAACCGTCGCAGCGACCAACGGGTCGCGTACGGCCGCCATCTCAACGACGGTTCGATCGGGCCCCGCCGTGACCGATGCTGGCAGACCCGCTGCGATGTCCGAACGCGGTGGCGGCTTGGTCAGCGGGTCGAGGTGTGCGAGCTCTGCCGCTGCGGCAGCCATGGCTGCGGCGACTTCCGGACGTGTCTCGCTCACCAGCGTCGTCGGGAAGCTCAGAGTCTCGGGGTCGATCGCAGGTTCGCGGACGCGCTCTTTCACAGCCGCCTGCGCTTCGGCCGGGACTTCGGCGTCCTCCGCAGCGGCCAGCATCTGAAGAGGGTCTTGGGGCTCCGACTCGCCGTCGTCTGGCAGAGCGGCGACTGCAGCAACCACCACGGCAATTGCCGCTACGAGGCCGACGCCCGACAGCGCCAAAACGCCTCGCCCCTCGCTCGACGACCGTTCTTCGATCCGATCTAGATCGCGCATTGCAGTATCCATTTTCCGTTCGGCTCCGAGCCTGCTCTGAGGTTTACGAAACTTCCTCCAAAGCAGCCAAAAAACAGCAGTTCAGACGCCCCGAGAGGGCGTGCAGCGGGGTTGCACACGTGGTAGCTTCGCGCCGGCGCCGCAGCTCTGGGGAACGGCGCGCGGGAGCAGTAGTTCATGGCGGAATCTCCACAGAAGCATCCGGTCACCCTCGAAGACGAGATGAGGCGCTCGTACCTCGATTACGCGATGAGCGTGATCATCGGGCGAGCGATTCCGGACGTCCGGGACGGCCTGAAACCGGTCCACAGGCGGATTCTCTACTCGATGCACGAGCAAAAGGTGCATTGGAACGGTGCATACCGGAAAAGTGCCCGCATCGTCGGTGACGTGCTCGGCAAGTATCACCCCCACGGAGATAGCGCGGTCTACGACGCCCTCGTTCGCATGGCGCAGGATTTCTCCATGCGTTACCCGCTCGTCGACGGGCAGGGAAACTTCGGGTCTATCGACGGCGATCCCGCCGCGGCGATGCGCTACACCGAGGTTCGGATGCACCGGCTCGCTTCGGAGCTGCTCGCCGATATCGAAAAGGAAACCGTAGACTTCGGTCCAAACTTCGACGACTCCGAAAGTGAGCCGCTCGTTCTCCCGAGCCGGATTCCCAATCTGCTGATCAACGGCTCCGGCGGCATTGCCGTTGGGATGGCCACCAACATCCCCCCCCACAATCTTCGGGAAGTCGTCGACGCCACCGTGCGACTCATGAAGGACCCCGAGCTCACCGTCGATGACCTGATGCAGGACGACGACGAGACCGGGCGGCTTGGGGTCAAGGGCCCCGATTTCCCGACCGCGGGCTACATCTACGGCCGCGCGGGCATCCATCTCGGCTACCGGACCGGGCGGGGGCGCATCGTGATGCGGGCCCGCGCGAGCATCGAGCAGCTTCCCGGCAAGGGTGACCGCGAGATGATCGTGATCACCGAAATCCCATACCAGGTGAACAAGGCCGAGCTTTTGAAGAAGGTTGCCGACCTGGTCCGCGACAAGCGGCTCGAGGGCATCAGCGACATCCGTGACGAGTCCGACCGCGACGGCCTGCGAGTGGTCATCGAGCTCAAGCGCGACGCGCACGGCGAAATCGTCCTGAACAAGCTCTACCAAATGACGGCGCTTCAGAGCACCTTTGGCTACAACTGCCTGGCCATCGTGGGGCAGCGTCCCGAGGTCCTCGACCTGCGCAC
>CAMYMX010000206.1 GCA_947259605.1 uncultured Polyangiaceae bacterium
TTGTAGATGCCCGCGAACCAGGCGATCAGGGCGATAGCGAGCACCAACAAAGCAATCAGCCAAACCATGGCGTCCTCCCCTACCTGCAAAAGGCGCTTTCAGTGTAAGTGCCGCTCCCTATAAACTCAAACCCAGATGGATTCCGACAAGACGGTGTTGATTACGGGCGCCAGCACCGGGATCGGCCTCGAGATCGCGCGCGCACTCATGGAGACGAACTACCGTGTTTATCTCACGGCGCGCGAGAGCTCGCTTCCGCGCTTCGACTCCCATGCGATCGGCGAGTCGGAGCACGTTCGGATTCGCGCTCTCGACGTGACGAAGCCGCAGGAGCGCGAAGCGATCGTCGCTGAGGCCGAGCGGGATTGGGGAGGCATCGACGTTTTGATCAACAATGCCGGCGTTTCCTACCGGGCCGTGGTGGAGCATGTCGACGAACGGGAGCGAATCGCGCAGATGGACGTGAACTTTCGCTCGCCGATGGAGCTGATCCGACTAGTGCTTCCGGGGATGCGCGCGAAGCGAGCGGGGCGCATCATCACGGTGAGCTCCGTCGGTGGCATGATGGCGATGCCCACCATGGCCGCGTATAGCGCATCGAAGTTTGCGCTCGAAGGCGCGCACGAAGCGCTCTGGTACGAGGTTCGGCCCTGGAGGATTCGGGTGAGCCTGGTGCAGCCGGGCTTGATCGATTCCGACGGTTTCCAGAAAGTCCGGTACACGAGTCAAAGCGATCGCTCCGAGCAGGAGCTGGCCGAGCCCTATCACGAACACTACACCAACATGGCGCCGTTCATCGAAAGGCTGATGAAGGCTTCGCGCGCGACCCCGGAATCGGTTGCCCGCGTGGTGCTCAAAACCATGCGCCGTCCGAGGCCGCCACTGCGCGTGCCGGCGACCCTGGACGCGCGGGCCTTCACGCTGCTTCGGCGTATCTTGCCGCGCAGCACGTACCACTGGCTCCTCTACAAAATGCTACCGCGCGTCGACACTTGGGGGCCGTCGCCGAAGCGCTTGTCGGCGCTGCCGCCTCCACGGCGCGAGACCGATTGATCAGCGCGTGTGGCGCGCGAGGTATTTCTTTTTCTCCCGTTCGCCTTTGCGCTCGAAGATCGGCATCATGAATTTGCGCAGCCCGGGCACGAGATAACCGAGCGTCGCTATCTTTCCGCTCAAGGCAGGCTTCGTGCGCTCTCTTGCACCATCGGCCGCCGAAGCGAGCACTAGATCGGCGATCTCGTCTGCCGTGCTCATCGGCTGAGAAAACACCAGAGGCGGTACGGTCTCGATGATGCTTTGGTCGAGAATGAAGCCGGTTTCGACGGGCCCCGGTGTCACCACGGAAACCCGAACGTTGGTGTTCCGAAGCTCCTCCGCAACGGCAAACGAGAAGATTCGAAGCCCGAATTTCGTGGTGGAATAGGTCGCCTCGTCGTCGAGTGGAAAGCGGCCTGCCAAGGATGCCACGTTGACGATCGTCCCCGAGTCGCGTGACCGCATGTGCGGAAGCGCGAGCTTGGTGAGCATCATCGGGCCACGGAGATTCACATCGAGAATCTGAAGCATCGAATCCATGGGAAGCTCTTCGAGCGGCCCACGTGAGTTGTATCCTGCATTGTTGACGAGGATGTCGATGCTCCCAAACCGCGATGTTGCTTCTTCGAGAAGGTGCTCACAGGCGTCGAGATTCGACACATCGGTCGGCACGGCGTGCGCCACGTCGGGACCGAGCTCCTCGACCAGCCGCTGCAAGGGCTCGGCGCTTCGGGCTGCCAAAACCACGCGCGCGCCTGCCGCGACGAACTTCCGCGCACAGGACTCCCCGATGCCGCTGCTCGCACCGGTAATCACCGCTGTCTTGCCTTCAAACTTTCTCATCCGGTGGCCTTTCTCGCTTCGAGCATCAGCTCGGCCAAGGTCGTGAACACTTTGCCGACGTTGTCGCCAGTCTTCGCGCTAGCTTGGATGAGCCGCCAGTCGAGCTTGCCCGCGGCATCGATTTGGGCCTTGCTGAGCGCGAAGTCTCCCGTCAAATCGGCTTTGTTCGCGACGAGGATCGCCGGACGCGAGCCGATGAAACCGCGCTCCTTGGCCTGTGCTTCGAGCAGGGTGTCGAGCGTCTGCGGCCTGGTGGCGTCCACGACGAAGATGAGACCCGACGCCCCGGAGATGAAGGAGCGATTGTATTGCCCCCCTGGCTCGGGGCCCGCCGGATCCCAGAGCATCATCTCGAGGGCGACGTCGCCCAGCTCCACGGTGCCCGAAAAGATCGACATCGCAATTGAAGGGTTGTGCGCCTGATCGAAGCTGCCCTCGACGAATCGCCGGACGAGGCTTGATTTGCCCACCCCCGACGCGCCCAGAAGACAGACTTTTCGCCTCAGCCGCATACCTCTGTACTACGCCAAGTCCCGGGTGCCGCAAAGCCCAGTGGAGGGGCTGGCGGCCCCATGCCCTATTGCCCTAGAGTCCGGCCGATGAGCGAGCACAAAGAGAAGCTGGAGTTTGGCGGGGTCCCTGGGAACTTCGCCATGATCGTCGGCCTCCCCATTTTCACGGCCTATCTATTCTTCGCGGTGCGTTTCAACGACGGCGCCGTGCTTCCAGGGCCCAGCGCCGATTGGGAGGGGTTCAAGCAGGCGATGATGCCGACCGGACGGGCGGCGGTCCTCTATGGCGTCTGGCTCGTGCTCCAGGCACTCCTCCAGCGGTACGCGCCCGGCCGGGAGGTCCTCGGCGCCGAGCTGCCCGACGGAAGCCGCCTCCCTTACCGGATGAACGGGCTGTTCTCGCTCTTCGTGACGTTCATCGTGGTCGCCATCGCGCACTGGTCCGGCGTGTTCTCGATTCGCGAGCTCTACGACCAGTTCGGCGCGCTGATCAGCGTGATGACGATCTTCGTGATTTTCTTCAGCGCCTATCTTTACTGGTACGGCAAGCAGCACGGGCAGGCGCGTCATCTGAGCGGCAAGTTCATTCATGATTTTTGGATGGGCACAGGCCACAACCCGCGCATCCCCGCGGGCCGCGACGGCCTCGATTTGAAAATCTTTTGCGAAGCGAGGCCAGGGCTGATTCTGTGGGTGCTGATCAACACCTCGTTCGCCTACGTGCAGTACGAACAATACGGCTTCGTTTCGACCTCGATGGTTCTCGTCTGGCTCTTTCAGATGTTCTACATCGTCGACTACTTTTGGAACGAGGAGGCCATCCTCACCACGATGGACATCAAGCACGAGAACTTCGGCTACATGCTGGCGTTTGGCGACTTGGTCTGGGTCCCGATGACCTACTCGCTCCAAGCGCACTACCTCATCGACCGCGTGCACTTCCTGCCGTGGTGGGGCGCGCTGCTGATCGTCGCGGTCAACATGCTCGGCCTCTACATCTTCCGCGTGGTGAATCTGCAAAAACACAAGTTCCGCAAAGACCCGGACAACGCCCGGATTTGGGGCAAGAAGGTCGAGTACCTTCAGACCGAGCAGGGCGGGAAGCTGTTGCTGTCCGGATTTTGGGGTTGGTCCCGTCACTTCAACTACGTCGGGGACATCCTGATGGCGCTCTCCTGGTCGCTGCCCTGCCTGTTTGGCTCGGCCCTGCCCTACTTCTACCCGATCTACTTCGCGATCCTGCTGATCCACCGTGAGCGACGAGACCACAAGTTCTGCTCGAAGAAGTACGGCGAGGACTGGAAGCGATACTGCGAACGAGTCCGCTGGCGGATCATCCCCGGCTTCTACTAACCCCTCCAAAAAGGGGACAGTCCCCTTTTTAGAAGGGTTAATGCGCAGTAGGCTTGCTGGACCATGAGTCGCACCCCAGTTACCTCCGCTGAAGTCGAGCGCATCGAGCGCACGCGCCGGGAGCAAGTCAGCGATCTGGTTGCAGTCGAGGAGCCGCTTCAGATTCTTCTCGAGCACGGGGAGACGCACGCCCGCACGGAGGCCTCGCTGGCGATGACGATGCGCACGCCGGGTCACGATCGGGATCTGGTCACCGGCTTTCTGTTTGCCGAAGGGGTCATCGCCGAGATCGACGACTTGGTTAGCGTCCGCCACTGCCTGCGGTCGGACACCCCGGACAACGTGGTCCGCGCGGTATTGCACGAGCGTGTCGTCGTGCCGTCGCGTTTGCTCGAACGAACGCTCACGATGACCAGCGCCTGCGGGGTCTGCGGGGAACGCACCGTCGAAGCCTTGTCGAAGGAGGGCTGCAGGCCGTTGCCGGTCAAACGAGACGCCTTCCCTCCTTCCGCCATTCGGGGTGCACTTCTCTCCCTCGAAGAATCGCAGGCCTGGTTCCGCCATACCGGCGGCACGCATGGTGCGGCTCTGTTCAACGACGCGGGCGAGCTCTTGCAGCACCGCGAAGACGTCGGTCGGCACAATGCGCTCGACAAGCTGGTCGGCGCTTGGCTTGGCGACGCCGCTCCCGACGCACCCAACAGCTTCGTTGTGATGAGCAGCCGAGCGAGCTTCGAGCTCGTCCAAAAGACCGTGCGCGCCGGCTTCCCGATGATGGTCGCCATCGGTGCGGCATCGAGCTTGGCGATTGAAACCGCACGACGCTTCGGCCTCACCTTGGTGGGCTTTGCGCGCGAGAACCGCTTCAACGTCTACTCGGGCGGACAACGGATCGCCCTCGAGGCGAGCGAGTCCGCGTTCGTGCAGGTGGAGGCGGGTTGATGACGACACATCGACCGAGCAGCGCCGAGCCACCCGAAACCGATGACGACTTGCGCATCGAGGCGCCCCAAAAAAAGGCCGCGGGCCTTGCGTCGGTGCGCTCCTCTTTCGCACACATGCACCTGCACGGCCATGGGCTGCCGTCTGCGATTCGCATCCTCGGGCAGATGAACCAAGTCGACGGTTTCGACTGTCCGGGCTGCGCCTGGCCGGACCCGGATGATCGCGCCGCACTCACCGAGTTTTGCGAGAACGGCGCGAAAGCCGCGGCTTGGGAAACGACACGCCGAAGGCTCGATGCGAAGTTCTTTCAGCGATACAGCATCGACGAGCTAGCCAATCAAACCGACTACTGGCTCGGCCTTCAGGGCAGGCTCACCGAGCCCCTCATGCTTCGCCCCCGGTCTCGTTTTTACGAGCCGATCAGCTGGGAGGAGGCGTTCAAGCGCGTTGCCAATGGGCTGAAGGCGCTCGACTCGCCGGACCAGGCGATTTTCTACACGTCGGGCCGGACGAGCAACGAAGCGGCGTTCCTCTACCAGCTCTTCGTGCGTGCCTTCGGGACGAACAACCTGCCCGACTGCTCGAACATGTGCCACGAATCAAGCGGCGTTGGGCTCGGGGAAACGGTGGGCATCGGCAAGGGCTCGGTCACGCTCGACGACATCCACGAAGCCGACACGATCATCGTGATGGGCCAAAACCCGGGCACAAACCATCCGCGCATGCTCACGGCCTTACAGAAGGCGAAGAAGAACGGCGCGCAGATCATCGCGATCAACCCGCTCCCCGAAGCGGGCCTGATGGGTTTCGTCAATCCGAAGAGCCCGGCACAGGTGCTCAGCGGCGGAACCCAGGTCGCCGACCTCTTTCTTCAAGTCCAGATCAACGGTGACGTCGCCTTGCTCAAGGCGCTGATGTGCCTCTTGCTCGAAGCCGAAGCCCAGCACCCCGGTGAGGTGCTCGACCTAGACTTCATGGGCCTCTACACCGACGGCTTTTCAGAGCTGCGCGCGCACTTGGAAGCCCAAGACGTCGATGCGTTGCTCGAGTCTGCCGGCATCAGGCGCGCCGAGCTCGAGCAAGCCATCGCCATCATCCTCCGCAGCCGAAAGACGATCGTCTGCTGGGCGATGGGCCTGACCCAGCATCGAAACGGCGTCGGCAATGTTCGCGAGATCGTGAACTTCCTCCTGATGCGCGGCAGCATCGGCATGCCCGGCGCAGGGACCTGCCCGGTGCGAGGGCACAGCAACGTGCAAGGCGACCGGACGATGGGGATTCATGACCGGCCGTCGAAGGCGCTGCTCGACCGAATCCAGGAGGTGTTTGGCTTCGACCCGCCGCGCGATCCCGGCTTCAACACCGTCGAAGCGATTCACGCGATGCTCGACGGCCGCGCCAAGCTCTTCTTTGCGATGGGGGGCAACTTCCTCCAGGCGACACCCGACACGCAGCGCACCGCGCAAGCGCTTCGAAACTGCGAGATGACCGTGCACGTGAGCACCAAGCTCAACCGCGGCCATCTGATTCGCGGCAACTGGTCGATCATCCTGCCCTGTCTCGGCCGCTCCGAGGTCGATGAGCAAGCCTACGGACCGCAGTTCGTCACCGTCGAAAACTCGATGGGCGTCGTCCATTCGTCGCACGGCCACCTCAGCCCCGCCGATCCAAAGCTCTACAGCGAATCGTCGATTGTGGCCTGGCTCGCCGAGCAGGTGCTCGGTCCGGAAACGCCGGTGGGCTGGTGCTGGTTGATCGAGAACTACGATCGCATCCGCGACTTGATCGAGAAGACGATTCCGGGTTTCGAAGACTTCAACG
>CAMYMX010000207.1 GCA_947259605.1 uncultured Polyangiaceae bacterium
GGTGTACTGAACGCACGGGGGCTTAGCAGGGGCTTTGGCTATTAACAGGAATAAGGTCTTGGACGCGGCGCGGAAGTACCAGTCGCGCGGCCAATACGACAAGGCGATCGCGCAGTACCAGAAGCTGGTGGCTGCGGACAAGCGCGACGTTCGTTCCCTGCTGAAGATTGGCGATCTGCATGTGCGCGCCGGCAACCGCGGCACGGCGATCGAGACGTACGAAATCGTCGCGACACATTACGCTGCGCAGGGCTTCTTTTTGAAGGCCATCGCGGTCTACAAGCAGATCCTGAAACTCGACCCGTCGCGACTCGACGCCCAAGTGCGGCTCGGCGAAATGTATGAGCAGCTGCAATTGGTGAGCGACGCCATGAGCGTGTTCGAAGACGTGTCGAACGCCTTCGCGCGCGCAGGGGACACCGAGCAAGCCCTGGTGATGCTGGGCAAGATCGTCGACATCGATCCAGAGCACATTCCCGTTCGCATCAAGTACGCCGAGGCTCTTTCGAGAGCGGGGCGGACGCAAGACGCCGCAAACGAGTTCGAGCAAGGCGCGTTGCTATTGAAAGAGCAAGGCCGACTCGAGGACTATCTCAAAGTCGCTGAGCGGCTGCTCTATCACCGCGGCAACGATGTCCAAGTCGCAAGGGAGCTCGCCGAAACATACATTGAGCGACGCGACCCCAAGCGCGCGCTCGCAAAGCTACAAATTTGCTTCAAGGCCGATCCGCGTGACGTTTCGACCCTCTCGCTGCTCGCAGAGGCCTTCTTGATGTTGTCGCAGACCGACAAGGCCATCAGCGTTTATCGCGAAATCGCACGCATTCACCGCGAGGCGCATCGGCCGCAGGAGCGCATGAGCGCATTGCACCGCATCCTCCAACTCAATCCAAACGACAAAGAGGCACACGCAGCCCTTCAAAAAACAGCGTCTGCGTCGGGCCAACACTTCATTCCTTCGGGCGCGGTGCGTCAGCCGTCGAGCCCGTCCCGCTCGGTTTCGGCCGCGCACCTGAGCAACGGCGGTTCCCAGCTGAGCGGCAGCTCGCTCAGTCTGAACCCCGTGCCCAGCCTGAGCGACGCGACCGGACTCAGCGACGCTTCGAGCCTGACCGGTACCTCCGGCATCCTGTACGTCGACGAGGACATCGAAGAAGGAAGCACGGTGACTGGTTCGTTGCCGGCGCTTTCGGAGGAGCCGACCGGCCTGGGAGGATCTTATCCATCGGTGCCCGCGGCGCCGCGCACGCCGACCGGCGGCCGGGTGATCCCGATGCGATCGACCGGTCCGATGAGTTATTCGGAGTTCCTGGCGCTGCCGCTTCTGAGCACCCAGGTCGCTCCGGCCACCGGTGGACTTGCCCCGAGCCTGATGGAGCAGACGCTGGAGCTCGCCGATTCTTATCTGGTCGACGGCCTATTCACGCAGGCGCGCGCGATTGTTAGCGAGCTTCAACTGACGCTTCCCGACCATCCACTGGTGCTCGACAAAGCGCGCGAAATCGAAACGCTTGCAGCGGCGTCATCGGGCATTTCCGCGGTCGCACAGCCCTTGGTCCAGCCTTCGGCAGAGGCTCCGTCGCCATCGGAAGCCCCCGAGATGGAGCTCGAATACGAGGAGCTGGAACCGGGCGACGAAGGCTTCGACTTCGCGGAGAAGCTAGCCGAGGAGCTCGCCGAAGTCGCAGAGATCGCACCACTCGACGACGGCTCCGAAATGATTGACGTCGAGACCGTCTTCGAGCAGTTCAAGGCCGGCGTTGCCGAGCAGGTGGACGAGGACGACAGCGACACGCACTTCGACCTCGGCATCGCTTACAAAGAGATGGGCCTGCACGCGGACGCGCGCCGCGAATTCCAGGTAGCCATGTCCGATCCACGGCGACGCTGTCTTTGCTGGACGATGATCGGCTTGATCTACATGGAAGAGGGCCAGCCTCGCGACGCGATCGAAGCGTTCCAATCGGGTCTCGAAAGCCCCGAGATGACGGCGGCCGAGTCGGTGGGTTTGCACTACGAGCTTGGGATGGCCTGTGAAGCCAGTGGCCTGACCGACCAGGCGCGTTTGCATTACCAGTACACTTTCCAGCGGGAGCCGCGATACCGAGAGGTCGATCAGCGTTTGCAGCGTCTTGGCGGCCCACGCGAGAGCTCAGGTGACGATTTGCTCCTGGAATCGATGGACGACGTCAATCGGGCCTTCGACGAGTTGATCCACCAAGACTAGGCCCTATAGACTCGGCTGATTATGGCCGAGACAGTGCAAACGTTTTGCCGGATTTGCGAGGCCCTGTGCGGGCTCGAAGTCACGGTAGAGGGCGACCGGGTCGTCGACATCAAGCCCGACGACGACCACGTCGCGACGCGAGGTTACGCATGCCTCAAGGGGCTCAAGCAGCATCGGATGTACGATACGCCCGACCGCCTGCTCTACCCGATGCAACGAGTCGACGGCGAGCTTCAACGCGTGAGCTGGGACGAAGCGCTAGGCAGCATTGGCTCAAAGGTTCGCAAGCTGATCGACAATCACGGCAGCGACAGCATTGCGATGTATGTGGGAACTGCGGCCGGCTTCGGCGTGCTGCATCCAGTCTTCGCGCAGGGCTTCATGCAGGGCGTGGGCTCGGCCAGCATGTTTTCGTCGGCGACACAAGATTGCGCAAATAAATTCTCGGTTGCACGCGAAGTATACGGGTTTCCGTTCACGCAGCCATTCCCAGACCTCGAGAACCTCGACTGCTTGATCATCGTGGGCGCCAATCCGGCCATCTCGAAGTGGAGCTTCCTGCAGGTGTCCAACCCGATTCGGCGGCTCAAAGAGATCGAGGCACGTGGCGCAAAGATTTTCGTCGTCGATCCGCGCCGCACCGAGACGGCGAAAGTCGCCGGTGAGCACGTGTTCATCCGTCCGAACACCGACGTCTTCTTCTACCTGTCGTTTCTGCACGAGTTCCTGGCGACGGCCGAAATCGATAGAGCGCGTATCGACGAATATATGACCGGCTTCGACGAGCTCTACCGCATCTCAGAAGCTTGGCCTCCCGAGCGCACCGCCGAAGTCACCCGTATTCCCGCCGATACCCTGCGCGAATTGGTGCGCGCGTACCGCGAAGCCAAAGGCGCGGCGCTCTACTGCTCGACCGGCGTCAACATGGGCACCAACGGCTCGCTCGCGTTCTGGTTGCAGGAATGCATCAATGCGATCTCGGGCAACCTGGATTGCACGGGTGGCACTCTCGTGAGCACCGGCATCATCGATTTCGCCGCCTTTGGCAAGAAGACCGGCGTGCTCTTGAGCGAGAAACAAAGCCGCATCGGTCAGTTCCAGACGGTCAACGATTCGATGCCCGGCGGGATACTCGCCGATGAAATCCTCACCCCCGGTGACCGGCAGATCAAAGCTCTTTTCGTCACCGGCGGCAATCCCTTGATCACCATGGCGAACTCAGAGCGCCTTCGCGACGCCTTCAAAGAGTTGGAGCTGCTGGTCGTTCTCGACATTCAGCCGAGCGAAACGGCATCGGTCGCAACTCACGTGCTTCCCTGCACCTCGCCATTCCAGAGGCCGGACCTCCCCTTCGTCTTCCCGCTGATGCTCGGGCTCCAAATGAAGCCTTATCTGCAGGCGACACGTGCCGTCATTCCGCCTCAAGGAGAGCAGCGCGACGAGGCAAGCATCTACGTAGACATCGCCAAAGCAAGTGGGATCAATTTGTGGGGCTCCGCCGCCGCGCAGCGAACCTTCGAAGCCGCTAAAGCGCTGAGCTCGATCGGCAAACGAGGACAGCAGCCTTCGATCCCACAAGAGCTTCTACTCTCCGGCCTGCTCCGAGCGACGAAACAAGGCAGCTTCAAGAAGCTCTTGAAGGAAAAGCACGGGCGCCTACGTCCCCAGCACGACCCAGGTAGTTTCCTCGGAAAGCGTGTCATTCACGACGATAGAAAGGTGCACCTGGCGCCCGAGGTGTTCGTGACACAGGCGCAGAAGCTCGAAGCCGATTTTCAGCTCGAGCTCGACACAAAGGACAAGCTCAAGCTCATCACGAAGCGCGCCATCACCACGCACAACTCGTGGACCCACAACATCGACGAGTTCGTTTCGAAACAACGAGGGACGAATCATTTGTACATGCACCCGGAGGACGCGGCTCGCGCGGGGCTCTCCGAGGGGGACCTCGCGGACGTGTCGACCGAAACGGGAGCGGTTCGGATTCCGGTGAAGCTTCTCTCGGAGCTGATGCCTGGTTCGGTGGCTCTGCCGCACGGCTGGGGCCACCAGGACAGCAAGATGGGCGTGGCGAGCAAGACGACCGGCGTCAACGTCAACCTCCTCGCCGCCGACGGCCCCGACAAGCTAGAGCGGGTCTCTGGGATGGCCAACCTCACCGGCTTCTTGGTCGAGGTGAAACCAGCCGCCGGCGCTCTCGATGCTGGGCATTGGTCCGGCATCAGTGCAGCAGAGCGTTGAGCCGTCTCAGAACACCGCGCGAAACGAGAGGTTTGGAAACCAAATAGCTGCGGTGAACCGGATCGGGCACGGCTCGTCGGGAACTCCGACACGCCACTGACACTGCGGAGGCGCGGTCATGTCCGTCGAGTTGATCTCTTGGGCGTCCCGCGCCTGGGTGATGTTGATCCACTCGAGCGCTATGCGCATGCGTCGGCCAGGCTTGGCCCATTCGTAGGCAATCTTCGCGTCGAGCCGAACGAACCAGGGGACGCGCTGCACGTACTGCTGAACCAAGCCAGCTGGATCGAGCCAGACCCAGCCTTCTGCTCGGCCCGACCTTGCAAACACGCGCGCGCTGATCATGAGACCAAACTTGGCTCTCCAAGCGAGCACGCCGTTCATGACGTGGCGCACGTCGTAAGACGGGGTGTAGTCCAATGACTGCGTGCTTCCGCCCAGCAACGCCGCTGTGGCGGTGAGGTCGCTGAAGCCAAGCGTATAACTCACCAGGGTCGAAAACCCGACCTCGAATGGACGCTGAAACAGGATTTCCAAGCCGTAGCTCTTTCCGTCAGCCGAGTCGTCGATGGTGCCCGCCAGAATGGGATTGAGCGGGGTGCCCGCGGTGATCTGAGGATTGGTGAAGATGTCCACGAAGCGAAGGTCACGATAAATGTTGAGGTAGCCGCGGGTCTCGAACGTGAGGTCGTGTGGCAGGTAAAAGCGAACTCCACCCTCGGTTTGGTTGGCATACTGGAGGCCGGCCTCCAGCGGCACGTCACCAAGCCCGGGGAGTGGAATTGCAAAGGTCGCGGGCCTTGCGCCGAGCCCCCAGCCAATGAACACGTCCGCGATTTGATACGCGTGAAAGGTCGCCCGCGCGCGTGGATTGACGGCCGCGTTTCGGAGGCCACCGGTGCTCCACATATCGGCGCGGACGCCGAGCGAGAGATCCAACCACGGGACCAACGACAGATTTGCATCGACGAACGCGCCAGCGATGACTCTTCGATCTTGCTGCGCAAATTCTCGGTCGCAGGGCGTCGATATGCTCGGGATCGTCAGCAGCTCACCCGGTCCTGCGGTTTCGGTGCAATCGGCCGGACCGAAGAGGCCCTCGAGGTCCCCACCCACCCGGAACTGCACTTTGGGGGCAACGTAAGTCGCCCAGAACCTCGGTCCAAACCGATGAATGTTCGCTCCGGCGTTGGAAACAGCGCTTAGCGACGCGTCTTGGACGTCGGAGAAATCGTATCCGTAGAGCATCGTTCCGACGAGGTCCCAGTTCTCGAGCTTCCCAATGAAGCGAGCTTCGACCCGGTGAAATTGGAGATCAAAGCCGAGCCGTTCTTCTGAATTGCTCGCGTCCAATACCGAATTGTCCCTCCCGCCAAATGCGATCATCTCGAACCGAGATCGAGTGCTCATCGCGACGCGTGTGCGGTACTGGTAGTCCCAGTAGTTCACGTCCGCGTCGACATCGATCGCGCTGAGCAAGAGGTTTGGAAACCCGTATTGCCCCGCAAACGTCATCGACCCCTCCTTGGGCATCGGAACGTTCAGCAGGGCAGAAGCGTCGATCGCGCGGAGCTCGACTTCGCCATGGACTCTATCTCCTGGAATTCCGCGGGCCGAGCCAGCCACCACCGCTCCGGTGTTCCGTCCGTAGCGGGCCGGCGGCGCACCGGAGTAAAGGTCGATTCCGCCGATGAGGCCCGAGTGCAGCGTCGCGGGACCAAGGGCGGAGTGAAAAAGCAACGGAACGGGAATGTCATCGTAGAGATAGACGGTCCCCGACGGCGGGGCGCCACGAACGTAGACGTAGGGTTGACCGTTGGCGACCGGCACGGTGCCCGGCATCATTTCGAGAATTCGAAATGGCTCACCAAAGGTGCCGGGGATGCTTCGGATGCCATCGAGCTCCAGCGTGATCGGCAGTTGCACGCGCGCGTCCACCTCTGCGGTTTCAGAGAAGACCAGCTCTTTTTCGACTTCGACCTTTTCGGGTTCGAGCAGTGTTTCTGCAGAAGACCCTTTCA
>CAMYMX010000208.1 GCA_947259605.1 uncultured Polyangiaceae bacterium
GAGCCGCCGCTACCCGCGGAGCCGCCGCTACCCGCGGAGCCGCCGCTACCCGCGGAGCCGCCGCTACCCGCGGAGCCGCCGCCGCCACCCGAGCCGCCACCATCGTGACCGCAGTCGTCGTCGTCGTAGTCGTCGTCGTAGTCGTCGTCGTAGTCGTCGTCATCGCAGTCGTCGTCGCTGTCGCTGTCGTCGTCGTCGCTGTCGCTGTCGCTGTCGCTGTCGTCGTCGGTGTCGCCATGTCGGGACACGCAGTCGAAACACGCTTGTTGGAGGTCATCGCAGAAAGCCATGTCCTCGGTCTTAGTGAGACAAAGCTCATGGAGCGCGCTGCAGTCCTCATCGATGTCTTCTTCGCGGACGCCCTCGCCGTCGACCGCGTTCATGCACTCCATGGCGCTGGCCTCGCAAACGTCGGTCGGAGCATCACACTGCGCTAGCTCGTCATGGCAGTCATTGATGGCCTCCTGGACAGCTGCACTGCTGTTTCCGATTGTGTCGGACCCACAGGCGCCGAGAAAGCTGACCGCAGCAAATGCGAGCGACCAAATTATCCATTGTTTCGACATGCTTTTTCCTCCCGCGAGGCCAGCGCGCCGATCGCACCGAGCCCCGCTCCACTGCCCAGTTGCTCGCGCTGCTGAAACCGGCTCAGATCCTTACAACTCAATACAAATGAGCCGAAGTGACGCCTCTCGGTCACTAGTCCTATAATCAACGGATTCATGTCCGTTTCCGACTCGATGAGCTGGCTCGACAGAGATTCCGAAGGGCAGCTCGACCAAGAGGAACCCGTCCTAGACAATGCTGCACTCGTCGAATCACTCGTATCCGGAGATCTTGATGCGCGGGCGGCCTTCTACGACGCCTACGGCGGTTACGTGGAGCGGCTCTTGGCGCGCGTCCTCGGCCCGGATCCGGAGATCGAAGACCTGCTCCACGATGTGTTCGTCGAAGCGCTGGCCAACATCGGACAGCTCCGCGACCCCGCTCGCCTCAAGGGTTGGCTCACTCGAATGACGGTGTTCGTCGCTCGCGGCACGATACGGCGCCGTCGGCGTCATCGATGGCTAGTTTTCCTCCCCTCCGAGGAGTTGCCGGTCCAAACGTCCTCCTCGCCGCCGCCGGAAGCACTGGATTTGCTGGAGCGCGTCTATGGCATCCTGAGATCGCTTCGCCCCAATCACCGGATCGCGTTCTCACTACGTTACATCGAGGGGATGACGCTTTCGGAGGCCGCGGAAGCGAGCGGGGTTTCTCTGGCGACGTTCAAGCGCTGGCTGAGCGGGTCGGATGAGGCGTTCCTGAAGCGTGCGGAGCGGTCCGACTACGCGCTCTACGAAACGCTCCTCGAGACACCGCGTTGGGGGCCTCGTCATGACTGAGCGCCTCGAGAATCTCGGCGCCGAGGTGGCGCGCGTTCAAGACGAAACGCTGGCCGATGACCGCCGCCGCGCATCGGTGCGCAGACGGTTGCTGACCGGGTCAGCCTCGGCGCGTCCGCGGGCCCCTTGGAAGTCCTGGCGGCCTGCCCTTGGATTCGCCGCCGCGTGCGCAGCGGCCGCAGCCGTTCTGCTCAGCTGGCCCAGCACCCCTGAGCCTGTCGGATATCGAGTGGACGACGGAGCCGACTCAAACGCAACCGACGAGCCGATCGTCGCGTCCAACGACCAGGCGCTGAGTGTGACGTTTAGCGACGATTCGTGGATTCGACTGACCCCCGGCTCTCGCGCCCACGTCAGTGAGCTCACGTCCGTCGGTGCATCGGTGACGCTCGAGAATGGCGAGGCGACCGTTTACGTCCGGCACCGGAAGGAGACGCGTTGGTCCGTACAAGCGGGTCCATTCCTGGTTCGCGTCACCGGAACGCGTTTTCGGGTCGGTTGGAGTGCCTCGAGCCAGACCTTCGAGCTGGATGTCTTCGAGGGCAACGTGGAGGCCCGTGGACCCAAGATGGAAGGGCGCATCGTTCGCGACGGTGGAACAATGCGCATCACGCTTCAGCCGGAACCGGCGCCCGAGCCGACTGATCTAGACGCCGAGCCCTTGCCTCCACCGCCATCACCACCCGTCCATCGCAGCCCTGACCCCGCCACCCACGAAAATGCCCCATCCTATCGTCCGCCGGGCCCTGCCCCCGCTGTCCCTCCGGCGGCGAAGCAGTTAGAGCCGTCGCGCGCAGAAACGTCGACGCCCGAACCGTCGGAACGCGAGGTGTCAGAGGAGTCTCTGACCGATCCCGAGCCTGAGCCGACCTCCCCAGCCCTTGCGCCTGCGCCCGCGGCGGGACCAACATGGGAAGAGCTGTTCAGCGAAGGCGAACATGAGAAGGCGCTCGCTATCCTCGGCCCAGAGCAGGTCGAAGAGGCCATCTGGCGCGGCGATTCGAAGGACCTCATCGATCTCGGGGCAGCCGCACGGCGTACCGGGGACGTCCGCGCAGGCTACATCTATAGCGCCGTTCGCTCCCGATTCCCCGGGACCGTCGCGGCCGCAAACGCGGCGTTCCTTTTGGCACGCATGGAGTTCCATACCGGAAGGCTCCGAGAAGCTGCGACTTGGATGGAAACCTACCTGCGGGAGCGCCCGGACGGCCGGTTCGCTCGAG
The DNA here is from genome assembly GCA_947259605.1 of uncultured Polyangiaceae bacterium. Classification (GTDB taxonomy): domain Bacteria; phylum Myxococcota_A; class Polyangia; order Polyangiales; family Houyiibacteriaceae; genus SG8-38. The sequence continues at coordinate 2,606 of CAMYMX010000208.1, forward strand.
AAGCGGCAGGCCGTCTGGTCGAGGCGTACCAACAGGTCGGAGACGAGAGCCTTGCCAGAATCGCTGCCGAGCGTTACCTGGCCCGCTATCCCAATGGCCCCCACGCTGAGCTCGCTCGATCGGTGTTGCAATGAGAGAGTCGCCCACGATCCTAGTCGCCGTGCTTTTCTCGGTGAGCCAGACAGCTCGGGCCGAGACGGTGGTCGTTTCCGACGCCGGCTCCGAGAATTTGTGTGAAGGGGCGGGCGACGAGCTCGAGCAGGTCGGCATCGAGGCGTCGGCGACCCAGACGGGGGCTGCTGCAAGACGCGCACGCCGTCGTGCTTTCGCAAGCGACACCGTCAATGCGTTGGTCGTATGCCGAACGAAACCAGTCCGCATCGACGTCTTCTATCCGGATGGTTCTCGTCTCGGCGAGCTCGCCTTTTCGGTTCCTGTAGATGATGACCCTTCCAGCGCGGCGGTGTATGCGAGCGAGCGCATTCGCTCCGAGCGGTTCATCGCGGACGTTCCCCTCCCGAGCCCGTTTTCCCCTGCGCTGTGGTGGGTCGGCCTCGGCGCTGACGCCCTCTTTTCGCCAGGCGGCATCGCGCCGCTCGCGTTCATCACCTTCGACGTCGGTTACCGTTTCCATCGGAACTGGTCGCTTGCTGGATTCGCCTCGGTTCAGCCCTACATGCGCCAGCTTGATGCGGGTCCACTCCAAACGCGGTTGCGGCTCGATCAGTTCGGAGTCGCGATTTCTTACCATCCGTTGGTCATGAAGCGCGTTGACCTCGCAATGGGGGCGCGTGTCTCGGCCTCGCGCTTTGGGGCGAACGGCACGCGCGCCTCGACAGGCGGCCAGCTGTTGCCCCAGAAAGACGCGGTGTGGTTGGTTTTTCCGGCTGGTCGGATGGCCCTTCGGGTCGGGCTGACAAAGCTCCTCTGGCTCCGCATCCAAGGGGAGCTCGGGGCGCTGCTGCCTCGCGCAGTCGTCTCGGCTGGGCTGATGGAGCTCGGCTCGCTAGGCGAGCTTGCGGGGCAGGCCGGACTCGGCTTGGAGGTACACCTCAGATGATCGTGCGGTGGCTGTGGATCCCGGTGGCGACGGTCTTGCTGTTCGGATGCGGCGAGGTCAGTCTGAATCCGTTCGTTCAGACCGCCGATGCGGGAACAGACATCGGCAACGATGATGGCGGAGTCGACGACGATGATGGCGGAGTCGATGACGATGATGGCGGAATCGATGACGATGATGGCGGAGTCGACGACGATGATGGCGGAGTCGATGACGAGCTTGGGTCCTAGGACGGCGACATTCGCAAGACCCTCGACAATAGTCACTCCCCGCATCATCGCCCTTGGATATGGATTTTTGCCCAAACGCTAGAAGAGCGGACGCGTGTAGAACGCAACGCCGACGAAGATATCCCAGATGCCGAAGTCGATGGTGCTGCGACTGGTACCTACTTCGAACAGCTGTGGAAATGCAAAGCCGGCGAAGAGGTCAATGAGGTGCTTGTCGACTTTCTTCCAAGTGCCACCGGCGCGGAATCCGATGGGGATGGCAACGCCCTGGACGTCTGCCGTCGCGGTATTGAAGCCTTTGCCCAAGTTCACGAACTGCACGCCGGTCTCCCCGCTGATGAACGCGCGATCGGAGAAGTTGTAGTTGACGATCGCTGGAATGCGAATGTCTGCGCGCTTGGCTGAACCGAAGGTCCCGCGCACTTCGAGCCCGGTGTCGACGGAAAGCCTGTCGTTCGGCTTGATTCGGAACGGCAGGGCCACTTCGAGCGCAAACGCTGTGTCGACTGGCAGAACAAAGATCAGGTCGCCTGCGAAATCGAGCACGCCGATGGAGCCGCCGAGTGTCATCCCGAAGACGGTATCGACGCCGTCATCCCAGACGGTGAAAATCCCATTGGCGCGGACCATCCCCTGCTCCATCGTGAGCGGGCGCACCGAATAGCTCTTGGGGTAGGTCCATTCGCTCTGGTCGGCTTCCTCGACAACAGGCGAGTTCACTGGAGTTGAAACAACGTCACCCTCTAGAGGCGCATCGGCTGCTCCCGATGAGAAGCCGAGCGTGGTGGCAAGAGCAGTCGACTACGACCCCCCTGCCTTTCCCCGCGCGCCCGTACGCCTCTGTGGAGAGGCTGTCGACCAGAACTAGGAGAAGCCGGTACCAGGCGCTGTCCATCCGAGGCCTGTCCGCGGTAGGGTACCGGACACGTGGCTTCGGCCCGGGAGGGGCAGCGATGCGTAGGCGACGAATGATTGCGATGATGACCATGGCCCTCGCGATGGGATTGCTGTCTGCCCCGAAGGGCGTGCTGGCGCAGACCGCTTCAAAAGGTGAAGCGCCGAAGCTCTTCGCAGATATCTCCTCCAGTACACGCGTGTATCCAAACGCAGACGCCGCGCTCACTGGGTTCGCGTTGGGGTCGCTCTACAAGCCATCCGACAAATGCGTTCACTTGGCCGGTGAATTCTTCGCCCGCTTTGGGCGCAAGGATGGAACCCCCGACGATCTCAAAATGCGGACCGCTGGGGGAGCTATCGGTGCTCTCTGGGCCACTGGCGACTGGGACCGCTGGTTTGGGGCGGGCGCGATGTTCGACCTCGGCTGGGGTCGCGTGGGCCCTCGAAATGAGTTTGTCTCGAGCGCATACCTGCGAGCGCTCTTGTACTGGCGACTCCGTGGGGAGTTCTGGTTGGGCCTCGATGTGCGCGCGGGGTACGTCATTGCGCCCGTCACCGTCGGCGGCGTCGGGATCAAGGGCCCGCTGCTCGGTCTTGGGATCGGCGTGTCCTGGGGTAAGGACGAAGACGAGTACGCGCCAGAACCCGAGGCAGCGCTTTAGTACTGCAGCGCGACCGGTCCGCGCCGTAGTTGACGGTGGCGACGTGTCGGTCACGCGGATTCGGGACTTCGCACGAGCGGTCATCGAGAGGCCGGCATTCCAGGTCGCCCAAGACATCTTGCGGGATGCATCTCCTGAGCTTTCGGTCCGCAAGGCGTTGCAGCTCGCTTTGATGGTGCTCAGCGCCGATGACGGCGCAGGCGAAAGCGTTTCGCATCGGCGCGGCGCGATTAAGATCGAGCGTAGTGGCACGCTCACTCGCTAGTTGCTGCGATCCGCTTCAAGAGGGGGCGCGCGGAGCACCACAGAGGTTCTGCTCCGACGGGTCACAATCCATCCTTTCGACCGTTTCTGCTGGCCACGCCTCGCGCCTGAGAGGAGACTGTTGGGATGCTCCCTGTCCCCGTGACCAAAACGTCCGCGCGCTTCCTGCCCGATCCGACCCGGGTGATCACGAAGCCGTTCACGCCCGGAGCCGAACACTCGGTGGACGGGCGCTCGCGCGTCGAGCGCATTCTGGCGCGGATCCTGGCGTTGTCCGAGTCCGAGGTGACGACGACGTTGAGCACGACGCAAGCCCGGTTCGCCGCGCGCCACGTCGACTTGGGCTCGGTATTCGAGGCGAACTTCGCGGCCGTTGCGGCGGGACATGTTGCCCGAGCGGGCGAGCTCTCGGCGGAGCGACGGCTGCTCATCGGCGCCTATTTCACCCACGAGTATTCGATCGAGTCCGCCGCGCTCACCAATCCTTCAATCGTGCTGGCGCCCAACCAAGAAGGACTCGCTCCGGGCGAGCAGCGTTTCGTCTTGAGTCTTCGGGCCATCGGCGAGGGGCACATCTCGTCAATCGAGTTTCGCTCGGGCATCATCGATGCGGGCGGCCGGATCGAAATGGAAGCGCCCAGTCGGAAGGCGAGCACCGCGCGCCACCGAGCTCCGGTCTACGAGAAGCACATCTTCCACACCAAACTTCGTGAGCTCGACGTATACAACGGGATCGCCGCCATCGTCCTCGACGCGCTGCCGGA
>CAMYMX010000209.1 GCA_947259605.1 uncultured Polyangiaceae bacterium
GCGCGCGGCCGCGAAGCCCATGGTGCGCACTGGAGGTTCTCGCGATGGACGAACTCTTTTTTCACCCGAAGCTCGTTCACCTACCGGTGGCACTGGCTGTCCTGATGCCTTTGGTGACCGGTGGAGTCCTGCTCGCCTGGTGGAGAGGTTGGTTCGACCGCCGGGTTTGGGTGCTTGTGTTCGCGCTGCAGGCTGTGCTGGTTGGCTCGGGCGCGCTGGCGATGAACACCGGAGAGCAAGAAGAAGAACGGGTCGAACGGGTCGTCGCCGAAGAACACATCGAGGCCCATGAGGAGGCCGCAGAAGTCTTCGTCTGGGCGAGCGGCGTGGTCCTGCTGCTGATGGCTGTGCCGCTCGTTCTCCCCAATGGCCGCACCCGTCAGGCTCTCTTGCTCGGCGGATTCTTGGGCTCCCTGGTCGTGTTCGGATTGGGGTACAGTGCGGGCGAGGCCGGCGGGAGGCTCGTCTATGAGTATGGTGCAGCACAGGTTTACGTGGACCTTGGAGGCATCCCCGGCGGCGCCGTCACCGATGACGACGACGGAAGCGGCGACAGCGACAGTGACTAACGTGAGACCCGACACGGCATGCCGTGACGACTCCAGAAAGGTCCACCCATGCGATTTTCCTCGGCCGTCCTGGCATTGACTCTATTCGCCTCCACCGCTCACGCGGAGGGTTGGCATGGCTCCGCGGCAGGGGGTGCCGATTTTGCGTTTGTCCCCGAGGTGACGGGCTTTGGCTTCGTTCTCTTCGAGGCGACCGGCGAAGACAAAGTCGGAAAGGGTGATGTCCGGCTTCTATTCAACACCGACACCATCCATCTGGAGATCGAGCGCATTCCGTTGGGCAAGGACTTCGAGCTCTCCGTTGCCCTTCGAGGCGAGGTGTTTTTCGCGGGACTGCTCCGCTACTACTACCAGCAAGGCCTTCGCCGATCGGACCTGGGATTCAACGCCAGCTACGTGGTCCTCTTGCCGAAGCTTCAATGGCACTTCGCGGACCAGCACACGCTCGAGGTCCTCACCAACGTTCGCTACTGGTTCTTCGGCAGCAACAAGACCGACCCCAGCTATCTCCTGCCCGCCAATACAGTGGTCTTCGAGCCGCGGCTTGGTTACATCTATTGGAATATCGATTCGCCGGGCGAAGAGTACCGTGCGTCCAAGCTCTTCCCGCGGATCCAAGGGGTTGCCGTCGGCGCATCCGTCGGCGTCGACGTGCGCTCCGAGGTTCGCCCCTGGGGATTCGTGACTGCTCAGCCCGACCGAAACGATCCCAACAAGGCGATTTGGACCCTGAACCAATGGCTGCGCGCGGGCTGGCAGACGGGAGATTTCTTCCGGCTGGAGCTTCAGGAAACCTTCAACTGGGGCTGGTTTCAAGATGACATCACGCGCCTACGGGTCGGCGGCATGAACCCTTACGTCGTCGTCGTCCCAGGCTTGCCGTGGTCGGCCAATATCTCGGAACGTCTCGCGCTCGCGCAGCTCAGTGGGCACGTCCGACCCAAAAAGGGCAAGCCACAAGAGCTCGGCCTGCTCGTCGCTGGCGGCACCATCAACGACCCGCGTCGTCAGGGGCTTCTCAACGACTTCAGCGGCATTGGGGGTCTCGCCCTCTTCACCGATCTTCGCTGGGGCCGCTGGCAGGTCTACGCGCGACTCGGATGGGCGTTCCCGACGAGCTGGTTGCTCGACAACCCGCATTTCTCGGGCTTCGTAGGCCTCGGCGTCGACGCGTTCTGAATCGCCTCACTGGAAGGTCACGACGAGCAGCTTGATTTCAACCTCGTCTTCGAGGCTGATCTTCGCCGCGATGCTGTCGGTGCCGATGCCATAGTCGTTGCGATCGAGCGTGAGCTTGCCCTTGTAGGTCGTCGTATCGACGCCAGCACCGTTTTTCCCTTTGGCGACCTTGAACGGAATGCTGACCAACTTCGACACACCGTGCATCGTCAGGTTGCCTGTCACGACCAATTGACTTCCTTGCATCTTCACGCCCGTAGAAGCGAAACGGATCATGGGATACTTGGCAGCGTCGAAGAAGTCGGGGCTTTTCAGGTGGTTGTCCCGCTTGACGTTGTTCGTGTTGAGCGAGGCGACCTCGATGTTCGCCTCCACTTTGACCGTCTGGGGCTTGCTCGCGTCGCCATCGATACTGACGCTGAATTTCCCGAACTCGCCATCGACATCAAACAGCACCGTGGCCGCGGTGAAGCTCACCTTGCTGTGAACCGTGTCCAGCTTGAGGGGTGAAAAGGCCGCGAAGGCCGTGGAGGTGACCAAGAAAACCCCAAGCGCTGCGAGGAGATGACTTCGAAGCAAATGCTTCGTGGACTGTTTCCTTCTATTCATGAGCTTCCTTATGCGCGGACCGCGGAGATGTTTCATCTGACGACGTGACCCCGAGGCGCTGGCGAGACGTAACATCTCCGCAGCCAGGCGTATACACGCGACCAAGTGCCTGACTCGAACACAGCAAGAGCTCGGAAATGGGTTCGAATTTCGCACCGTCCGACGGGTACGCCTCTCGCCGAGGGCCCAGTCGGATGGAACATCATGCCGTTCGAAGGCAACTTCTACATTCGACGCAAGTTCCTGCGGATGGATGGATTCAAAGTTAACTTCATTCCAGGGCTTTGTTCTTACAAGTTTCTCTACGTTTGGATGGACTTGTGGCTCGCAACAGGAGAGCGCATTCGCAACTTGGGCTGGATGTACTGGCTCCCGAATCCGCTCTTCCCGTTCATCTGGTTCCGGGTCGGCATCCCCCAAAGGCACCCCGAAATCGAGGTCGAATACTCAGAAGCTAGAGCTCAGGTCTCCTCCGACACCGTCACGGGATCTTGATGAATGATGACCTCTGCATGGGGCAGGAGGGCTAGGATGCGTTCCTCGACCTCATCGGCGACCGCGTGTGCCTGAGTGAGCGGCAGGACGTCATCGAGCTCGAGATGAAGCTGAACGAATCGGAGTCGGCCTGATCGACGCGTGCGAAGATCGTGAACCCCAACCACATCCGGATGCGCTCTCGCGATCGCGAGAATCTTTTGCTGAACTTCCGGCTCCAGCTCGCGGTCCATGAGCTGTTGGAACGCCTCCGATCCAATGCGGACGGCGCTGTAGAAGATGTAAGCCGCGATTCCGATGGCGAAGACGGAGTCTGCCCAGGCCCAGCCAAAGGAGGCCAATCCGAGACCGGCAATGACGGCCAGGTTCGTGAGGAGGTCGGTCGCATAGTGCAACGCGTCCGCTCGAATCGCCGTGGACTCGGTCTGTCGGATAACGCTCCGTTGAAGCGTCAGAAGCCCTGCCGTCACCACGATTGAAAACACCATCACGGCGATACCGACCTCGATGTCGCGCAATGGCCGCGGGAAGCGCAGACGATCGATGGCATGAAACAGTAAGAACACCGCGGAGCCGCACACGAAGCCAGCCTGGGCGAGCCCTGCAAGCGGCTCGGCCTTGCCGTGGCCGAACCGGTGCTCGGCATCGGCTGGCACGAGCGAATACCGAACCGCGACTAGATTGATGGCCGACGCAATGCTGTCCATCAGGGAGTCGACGAGAGATGCGAGCATACTGACCGACCCCGTCCAGAGCCAGGCGAGCAGCTTGACCGCAATCAAGACGAGAGCCGTGAGAACGGACGCATAGGTGGCCCGTCGCAATTGCTTGCCGTATGTCGCTGGCGGAGCTTGCCGGGGGGTGTCCATCTTTGCAGAAAGGATTCTTGAGTCGGCAAGGCCCGCATGTCCAGAGAACCGGCAATCGTCGAGTCTCGGGGCATCGGGCGCGAGAGCGGTCAGCCACCGCCGTGCGCGCTCGATCGTGGTCACGAGGAACGCATGCTGGGCTTGAAGAACGCGATAATCTCGCCGGCTCTATCCTCTGCGTCGTGACGACCGAGCGAAATCAACTCGTCCGCGAAATCGCCGTCGAAGAGCACGAACGACAGCAAGTCCGCCTCGAACTGCGCTCTGGCCCGCGCAGAGAGTGATATGAACACGCCGGGCAGGGACTTCGCACCCAATCGCTTGGCATGCCGGGTCGTGATGTCGCCGAGGGTCGGCCAGGCGTGCAAAGAGTTCGCGCACATCTTTCGGCAGTCGCGTGGTCTATACATCACCCCAGACGACCGCGGGGCCGTGCGCGCGCTGCTCGACAACTGGCCCGATCGTGACGTGCGGGTGATCGTCGTGACTGACGGAGAGCGTATCCTCGGGCTGGGTGATCTCGGTGCCAACGGGATAGGAATTCCCATCGGGAAGCTATCGCTGTACACGGCCTTCGCCGAAATCGACCCGAGCCAGTGCCTCCCGGTTCAGCTGGACGTTGGAACCAACAATCGCGAGTTGCGTGAAGATCCTCTGTACTTGGGTTGGAATCACGAACGCATCGTAGGCGAGGACTATGACGCACTGGTCGACGAGTTCGTGAAGGCTGTGCAGGACGCCTTCCCAAAAGCGCTCATTCAGTTCGAGGACTTCTTGACCCCGAATGGGTACAGCTTGCTAGGCCGCTACCGGAACGAGGTGCTCTGCTTCAACGATGACATTCAGGGCACCGCCGCGGTGTCGCTTGCAGGGGTCTACGCGTCGACGCGCATCATGGGAGCTCGATTTGAAGATCTCCGCGTGATGTTTCTCGGCGCGGGTTCCGCCGCGACTGGGATCGGCGATTTGATGAGCCTCGCACTCGCCGACACCGGCCTTGCACCCGACGAGGCGCGGCGTCGGCTTTGGCTCGTGGATGTGCATGGACTAGTCGTCGAAGGCGGAGTGTACGTCGGAGCAGGCCTATCGTTGGAGTGAGGGTCGCGCGATCTTCGCGAGCGGCAGTCCCTTCGGACCGGTGCAGATCGAAGACGGCCGCACGCCGCGTCACCGATGAAATGTTCTTGGCGGCAGCGCGTGCACTGGCCGACGAGGTGTCGGAGCAAGACCTGGCAAAGGGCTCGATCTATCCTCCACTCAGTCGGATTCGGGACCTGTCTCTGTCGGTCGCAACCCGTGTAGCCGAAGTGGGGCATGCGACTCGCAACGCCCGCTTCCCTCGACCGTAGGGTCCAGCTTGAGCCACAAGATGAAAATCGGTCAGAAAAAGACCGTACCGCCGATGCCGCTCGACATCGCGAGCGTGGCGACGGCGATGGAGAGAGGAAACAAGTACCAGTACTCGAGTGACATTCACTTCCTCTCGGTGAGTACTTTCAGCTGCCCCATGTGGGAGCGTATGCCGCTCGGCTCGATATGATGCAGATCTAACGACCGCGAGCCTGGCGCCATACCGCGAACGGCGACTTCCGCTGGCGTGTGGCAGCCACGAGCGTGCCCAGCCACGCGCCTGGCAAGAACAGGAAGTTGATCACGAGCTCGTCAAAAATGCGACTCTCCGGCACCGGCTTGCCATGCCAGCGATCAGGAAGAGCGTTCAGCGTGTTCGCAATGCGATTGGCCACTGTCATCACGCGGGCCACGTCTTCCACGTCGCTGCGCGTTTGAGCGCTCAGTGCTTCGTTCAGAGCTTCTTGAGATGCGTCGTCGGCGACGGGGGCGAAATTCGCTCTGGTTCGCTCACGGGCATGCGCGATCGCCAACCAAGTTCGTCGATCGAAGGCGCTCGGGTTCATGTCCTCGAGGGCCGCGAGCTCCGCATCGGACACCCCGGCCTCGAGCGCCATTCGCGTATGCGCGTGCTCGCACATCCTGCACGCATTGACCTTGGCGACGGCAACGATGATCTGTTCACGCAAAGCCCGAGGCAGGCGGCCCCTAATCCAAATCGCCCAAAGTGCGGGCGCACGCGTGAGGACGGACCCCAGGTCCGCGAAGAGCTTGGGAACCGTGTAGACCCTGGGAACCGGACCTGAGAGACGATCCGCCATCGCTATGCTCCTTCCGTACCCAGCACGCGGTTCACCATGTCGTGCATTTCATGTAAGCGCTCGCTCATGTGATCCCGCTGCTTGGCATCGAGCAAGTCGAATACGAAAAGGAGCGTCTTGCGGCCGTCGGCTCGACGCTCATCGGGGGAGCGGGTGCCGGGGCCCCAGTCTTCGCGTTGGGTCCAAGCGGTCCACAAGAGGTCTCGAATCGCCGGCGCGCCCGGGTGTTCGCGCATGCTTGCCGCAATTTCGGCGAGGCGCTGCTCGTCCGCTCGAAGTCTGTCGGCCGCCTCATCGGGCATCGATGCCACGAACGAGCGGATTTTTTGCTCTTGCTCGTCGCTCAAGCGCCCGGACCATTTTTCAATCGCCTCGACGAATTTTTCCTGCCGGCTTCGAAGCCGCTCTTCCTCGGGTGCATTGAGCTCATCGCGCGTCTCTTGGAGCCGTTCGTCGAGCTCGCGTTCGGCATGGTCGATCTGCTCATCGCGCAGGGTCGCCAAAATGGGCGCGGCCTCGTCGAGAATCCAAGAGACCGCCTTGTCCATCAGGATGTCGACCTGCCGTTCGATGACGA
>CAMYMX010000210.1 GCA_947259605.1 uncultured Polyangiaceae bacterium
AAATGAAGATCAGCCGCGGTGGATCCTCGGCGCGAGAATTGTGACCGTAGACCGCATTCGGAATCACTCCGTCACGCAGCAATCGGCGGAGCACGACGAACTTGGCGAGGAAATTGACCGCGAACATCAGCTCGAGACCGTGCTTGTTCGTGCGCGACGTGACCGGAACGACACCTGCATTGAACACCGCGACGTCGAGCGTCACGTTGCGATCGCGGAGCTCATCGCAAAAGGCTCCAATTGAGTCGAAATCACCGAGGTCGACGCGCATCATCTCGACGCTGCCGCCACCGCTTTGGGCCCGTACCGCTTCCCCCGCTTCGGGGATCCCGCTTCGGCAGGCCATGATCACATGGGCGCCGCGCTTTGCGAGTCGAATCGCAATGCCCTTCCCCAAGCCGCTGTTGGCGCCGGTCACCAGGCAAACGCGTCCGTCGAGCCGGACGCGATCAGGCACGGGATCGACCTTCGGCTCTTGACTTCGCTGGTCCAGCAACCCGCTCAGGACCGCACTCAGCGGGTTCTCATGGGTCCTATTGGCCATGGCCGCCGCACTTTAGAGAACTCGGTTCCACTGTCAAAGGGCCCCTGTAACTTCAAGGTACTCGGCGACGACAGCCCCCAGGCCGACGAACATCGCGCGGGCCATCAGCGCATGTCCAATTGAAACTTCGTCGACGCCAGGCACGGTCAAAAACGTCGCTAGATTTTGCAAGTCCAGGTCGTGCCCGGCATTGACGCCGAGCCCATGGCCGATCGCGCGTTCGACCGCCGCGCGATAGTTCTGGAGGCTGCTACTCAACGCATCGCCTCCTTGCTCGAACGCGCGTGCGTAAGGCTCGGTATAAAGCTCGATGCGATCGGCGCCCAGCTCTGCGGCCCAGTCGATTGCATAGGGCTCCGGGTCTACGAACACACTCACACGAACGCCGCTCCCTCGAACGCGACGGATGATCTCGGCGAGCTCCTCACTCGCGGTATCGGCAGCCCAGCCGGCCTCGCTCGTGAGCTCACCGGGTCGGACGGGGACGAGCGTGCACTGATCGGGGCGGACGTCTTGGACGAGGTCGACGAGCTCAGGTCGCGGGTCGCCTTCGATGTTGTACTCGACTCGGTCGCGCACCGATTCGAGCGCATTGGCGATCTCGTACACGTCGAGGGGGCGTATGTGCCTCTGGTCGGCGCGCGGATGAACCGTAATCCCCGGAGCACCAGCGTCGACACAGACCTGAACGGCCTCGACGAGGCTGGGCACGGACCCGCCCCGTGAATTTCGAAGCGTGGCGACTTTGTTCACGTTGACGCTGAGCCTCACCATCGCGGGCTGTCTTAGCTCCGGATGGGAGGCCTGTCAGCATCGACCGATCCGCCCCCGGCGGATGCGCTAGATCAGAACTGAAACGTGTTCTATTACGTTGGGTGGAACATCGGCGAATTTCGCGTAATGTCATGGGGATGAACGTGAGCGCAAAAGCGGTGGTCTTGGAGGTCCTCTCGGCCGGCGAGTCGATCTTCGAGGGCGCGCTGCGCGTGCGGACACTCGTCCACGCCGCGTCAGTCTTCGACATCGCCGAAAACAGCGTTCGCGTGGCGATCGTTCGCCTGCGTGCCGAAGGGCTCCTGGAGTCGCCGGGTCGGGGCGAATACCGACTCGGCCCGAGCGCCCAGGTGGTCAATGAGAAGATCCACGGCTGGCGAACCATTTCGTCGCGCGTGCGCCAGTGGGACGGATCTTGGGCCGCGGTGTTCACCGCAGACCTGTCGCGTACCGATCGCCCTGCCCTTCGGCGCCGGCTGCGCGCGCTGCGCTACCTCGGCTTCGAGGAGCTGAAACCGGGATTGTTCATTCGGCCCAACAACCTGAGGCCCGGAATCGACGGCCTTCGTCGCGAGCTCGTAGCGCTCGGACTCGATCCGGAGGCATGTGTGTTCCGCATGGGCGAGCTCGATCCCGAGCAAGAAGAGCACGCAATGACCCTTTGGGACAGCCATGCGCTGGAGCAGACCTATTCGAAGCTGCACGGGGATCTGAAGGTCAGCATGGACCGCCTGGAGGAGCTCCCTCTGAGCGATTCGGTCCGCGAATCGTTTCTGCTGGGACGCGAAGGTATTCGCCACGTGGTGCTGGACCCGCTGCTCCCGGAGCCTCTGGTCGACGCAGACAAGCGCTCGACCATGGTGGACGTATTGCAGAGCTACTGCGACACAGGCCTCCATCTCTGGGCCCGATTCCTAGCGATCGATTAAAGGGGACTGTCCCCTTTTTGGATGGGTTAATTCGAGTATGCTGCCGGCTATATGAAATCGGCGGATTTTGCGTTTCGGACGGTGGATGGGGCGGATCTCCATGTGAGTGGCTGGGCGATCGAGGAGCCTAAGGCGATCGTTCAGGTGTTGCATGGGATGGCCGAGTATGGGTCGAGGTACGCCCGGCTTGCGGAGGCCTTGGGGGCGGCGGGGTACACGACGTACGCGCATGACCACCGCGGACACGGCAAGAGCGTGGCGAACGGCGTCCCTCCCGGCCATATGGCCGACGACGACAGCTGGAATCGCATCGTCGAGGACGCGCACGGTGTGAACCAGGAGGTCGCGAAGCGCCATCCGGGCGTTCCGATCATCGTGCTCGGGCACTCGATGGGCTCGTGGGTCTTGCAGCAGCTCCTCTTCGAGTATCCAAGCGACATGATCGCCGCCGCGCTCTCAGGCTCGAACGGCAAACCTCCCCCAATTGCAGCGCTCGGCAAGCTGGTCGCGAGGATCGAGCGGATGCGGGTCGGCAAACGAAGCCCGAGCTCGATCATGCAGAAGCTGTCCTTTGACGAGTACAACAAAGCGTTCGCGCCGAACCGCACGGAGTTCGACTGGCTTTCGCGCGACCCCGATGAAGTCGCCAAGTACGTGGCAGACCCCCTGTGCGGCTTCGGAGTTTCCACCCAGGCGTGGATCGACTTCCTCGCCGGGCTCGATCGCGTCGCCAAACCGACCAACGTGGCGAAAGTCCCGAAGGGCATGCCGCTCTATCTTTTCGCCGGTGACCGCGATCCGGTGGGCGACTTCGGCAAGGGCATGAAGAATCTCTACGATGCGTACAAGCGCGCCGCGATCTTCGACGTACGGCTCAAGCTCTATCCCGACGGCCGGCACGAAATGCTCAACGAAACGAATCGCCAAGAAGTGACCGACGATTTTATCGCCTGGTGCGACGAAATCGTCGCGGCTCGAGCCTAAGTGCTGGGCGTGCGGCTCGTGTAGAGCTCGCCATCGACTTCTCCTCGAACCAAGGGCTGCGTCTCGGGCGTCACCCGACATCGCCAAAGCGCGCTTCGCGAGCCAATCGCTTCCGCTCCTTGGTATGCGTTGAAGTCTGGGATAACCGCCTCGACGAGGAAGCCTGCGTCTGCGAGCACGCGCTGCTTTTGGAGGCCTCGTTCGCTGGCGCGTCTGCTGTGGCCGAAGCAGACGTAGAGCCTGCCATCGGGTTTGAGCATTTCGGCGGCACGGCTCACGAAGAGCCGAAAGCCCTCGAGGGCGTAGGGCGGATCGGTGAACACCGCACCGTAGCGCGCGCGCATCGCTTTCGGAATCGGTTGTCGCAGGTCGTGGTGCACCGTCTCGTGCTCCCAGCCTCGCTCCGCTGCGTGGCGGGCCAAGATCCCGAGAATTTCGTCGTCGGTATCGAGCGCGGTCACCTTGCGACCCGCGCCCGCGAGCTGCACAGCAGCGCTCGTGAGATCGTCGTCCCCGAGGAATACGAGCCCTCGTTGATGCTCACCGGCCTCGATCAAGAGCTCCGCGCGTCGGACGGCCGTGTCTGAGGTGATGAAAATCTGGTCCAGCGCACGCTTGGGCGCGCTGCGCTCGGCCGCCATCGCCTCATACGCCTCGCACCACGACGAGTCTCGCGTCTGGCCTGCGCCTCGGGCCACCAACTCCCTCGCCAGCGCCGCCAGCCCGCGGTCCGAGCAGCGAACCCTGCCCTCGTCGATGTCAAACCACTTGGCGTAACGTTCCGTCACTTCTCGAACGACCGACGATGCTTCGCCTGCCGCACGAACGACTTCATCCCGAGACAGCGATCGACCATCGCCAAGTGCTCTCAGGATGCGGAACGCTCCTTCGTACACCGTGGGCGCTACTTATCGCGAAACACGATCATGCCGTGCGTGAGGTCATACGGGGAGAGCGCCACCGTTACACGGTCACCGAGGATCACGCGGATCCTGAACTTTCGCATCCGGCCACAAAGCTGCGCGCGCACCGCAGCGCCGGATTCGGTCGTCACTTCGAACTGGCCGCCAGCGTACACCTGACTCACCACGCCGTTCAGCTTGATGTGGTCGTCACGCTTGTCTTCCTGTTCGAAATTGCGCTCGAACTTCCTTTTCCTACCTCTTGGGCTTCTTCTCGCCACTCAGTCTCCTTTTTCCGTTCGCCGCAACCTAAGTCCTCTTGAAGCGGCTCGCCAGTTTCTTAGGTTTCCCGATTGATACCCTAGGCGTAACCGTTTTTGTAGCACTCCCGATGGAAAAGTCAGCCGGAACCCATCCGGCCGATCTTCGCATGGAGGGGTGTGCCGCTGGCGGCTCGCGAATTGACAGGAGCCTGGCTTCTGAGCACATCGTGACCGTCCGATGCTCGACCTTCCGCGACTCAAACGGATCCGGCTCATGAGACGCCCGATCGGCCAGGTGTTTTTCGGGCACTCCGTGCTCGCGCCGAACTACAAGTTCCTGCCGGGCATCGACATCCGGATCGAAGGAATCGAAAAGATACCGAAAGAGCCGGTCATCTATGCGATGAACCACACCGACCGTTTCAACTACTTCCCGTTCATGTACAAGATGTGGAAGCTCAAAGAGCGCTACATCACGGTTTGGGTGAAGGGGAAGTACTACGAAAGCCCGATCGTCGCGACGTTCATGGAGCTCACCAGTAACCTTCCGACAGTATCGCGTGGTTACATCATCACGAAGGACTTCGCGCTGACGATCGGCAGACGGCCAAGCCAAGCTGAGTACGACACGTTGCGGGCGCTCGTGAACAAGGATGCCACCCCTGGCGAGGATTCGAGCACCGTCGATGTCTCCGCAATCCCAAAAGAGCTCTTCGAATCACCACGCAATATTCTCGGGATGGACTTCGACCCGCGCACCTGCACGTATGCCGTCGGCATCAATCGCGTGTTCACGGCGATGATGGCCGAGTTCGTCCGGCTCAACGAGCGCTCGTTCCAGCTTGGGCTCGACCTGCTCGTCTTTCCGCAAGGCACGCGATCGATTCGTCTCCCTCGTGGCCGAATCGGGATGATGGAAATCGCGCTCCGCTATCGCAAAACCATCGTTCCGATCGGCTGCAACGGCTGCGACCATGTGTACACCGGCTCGCTGCCAATCGGAAAGGCGGGGACGATCGTCTATCGAATTGGCGATCCAATTCCCTACGAAGAGCTCGCTGAGTTCCACATCGACGAGGACTACGCGCCGTTCTCCGCGGAGGCGGAGGAAAGGCACCGCGACAAGTTTCAAGGCGCGGTGGACCTCGTCATGGACCGTATCAACGACCTGCTCGATCCCGAGTATCAGTTCAGCAACGACTTGCAGAGCACCGGCGTCCGCGGGACATCTCGTTTCATCTAACGTCGCGGTTGTTCCAGCCATCGAATCGGGCTAGACCGGGCCTCGTGAATGCGCTCCAAGCTTTGAGGGACGCGACGGAGCCGAAGCCGGTCGTGGCGATCATCGGAGGAGCCGTCGCAGGGTCGGAAGCCGCGGCCGCCTGCGCCGCGCGCGGGGCGATTCCCGTCGTGTTCGAGCAGGGTGCGCGACCGTACGGAAAGATCGAGGACGGCCTTCCGCGCTGGCACGAGAAACTGCGCGACAAAGAATACCTGAAGATCAACGAAAACCTCGGTAGCGGCGCCGTCATTTTCGTTCCGCAAACGGAGATTGGAACGGCTCTCCCCTGGGACGAGCTGTACCGGGAGCTAGGGTTCAGTGCGGTCGTGCTTGCAAACGGCGCCTGGCGCGACCGCCGACTACCGGTCGAAGGTGTGGATGCCTATGAAGGGCGCGGCCTCGTGTACCAAAACGAGTTCGTGTATTGGTTCAACCACTACGACGATGAGGGCTACGACGGGCCGGTCTTCGAGATTCCCGATGACACCATCGTCGTCGGCGGCGGCCTCGCGTCCATCGACGTCGTGAAGATCGTCAATTTGGAGCTCTACGCTCGCGCGCTGCGAGCGCGCGGCATCGAAGTCGACATCGTGGAGATGGAAATCAAGGGGATTCCACGAACGCTCGAAGCACTCGGGCTCGGGGTCGAAGAGCTCGGGGTCGAAGGCTGCACGCTCTACTACCGGCGCCGCAAAGAAGACATGCCGCTTGCGAGCGCAGACAACCCCACTCCCGAACAACTGGCCAAGCTCCAAAACGAACGCCTGAAAATCATGGACCGA
>CAMYMX010000211.1 GCA_947259605.1 uncultured Polyangiaceae bacterium
CGAGCTTCAGCGGGCACCCTCTCTACCGCCGCGGCGGCCTCGAAGTGCGCGAAGGAACCCGCGCGAGCGAGATCATCGTCGGCTCGCGGATCGGCATTGGCTATGCGGAGCCCCAACATCAGCACGCAGAGTGGCGTTTGGCGGTCGCGGGCTCGCCCTGGGTGAGCCACGGACGTCATCTTCGAGGTGCACCACGATGAGCCCACCCGCAACCAGCTCGAGCGCAGAAACCAATGGCGTTCTCGTCGAAGTCCAGAGCCAGTACCTCGAAGAGCAGTCGCATCCGGGGCGGCGACACTTCGTCTTCGCCTACACCATCACCATCACCAACAACGGGCGCGAAGTCGTCCAGCTTCAAACCCGGCACTGGGTCATCACCGACGGTCACGGCGAAGTCCAAGAGGTGAAAGGCCCAGGCGTCGTCGGTGAACAACCCGTCCTCAGCCCCGGCGAAAGCTTCCGCTACAGCAGCGGCGCAGTCTTGCCGACCGAACGCGGCACGATGCACGGCACCTACCAGATGCATCGCGCAGACGGAGCCCAGTTCGACGCAGAAATCGCCCCCTTCCTGTTGGAACGCCCCTACTCCCTCAACTAGAAAAGGGGACAGTCCCCTTTTTGTCAACTGGCGTTGCCGCTGTCCCAGGCCGTCTTGATCACCTTGTACGTCTCGATGCCGCTTGGGCTGAGGTCGAGGGCGCCTTCGCCGACGAGGTGTTGATGGATGTCCTTCGGATCGGTTTTCCAGCCCTTCGGCACCTCGAGCTTCACGTTGACCGGAACGCCGCCAAGCAGGCCTTGCTCCTCGAGCGTCCACAGCGCCTCGGCGGCGAGAAACTGCCCTGCGATTTTTCGGTATTCCGGCTTGAGGTGGCTTGCCAGAGGAAACACGTCGTACAGCCCGACCGCATCTCCCGGCACCGCGAGCGGCCGGCGGAGCGCCTTGAACACCGGCGCGGCGATCGGCAGCTCGACCAGCTCGAGCCCCGCGATCTCTTGCCCCTGGCTGGCGTTCAGCGAGCGTTCGTACGCGTCGCCGTGGCTGCGACTGATGTCGGCAGGGCGTGCCGAGCTGTCTAAAAGCACCGTAATCAGCAGATACGGGCGCGGGTCTCGCTCATCGTTCATTGGCGGGCGACTAGTTAGCGCATTTGCGAGCGCTTGGGTAGTCCTCGTCGCCTTGACGACGACAGGCCCGATCGCTACCTGGACCGGCCCCCGATGCGTATCGAAATTCACCCCACTCACCCACAGGCTCGACGGGTGCACCAAGCGGTGGAAGTGCTCCGTCGCGGCGGCGTCATCGTGTACCCCACCGGGACCGTTTACGGGCTTGGCTGCGACATCCACCGGAAGAAGGCGATCGAGCGCATCTATCAGATTCGGCAGCTCAAAAAGGACCACCCGCTGAGCTTCATGTGCCCGGACCTCAGCAAGATCGCCCGCTACGCCCACGTGGACGATTTTGCATATCGGATCATGAAACGCCTCGTGCCAGGGCCGTACACATTCGTGCTGCAGGCGACCCGTGAGGTGCCGAAGCTCTTGGTCCGCAAGCAGAAGACCGTCGGGATTCGCGTGCCCGATGATGTCGTCGCACTCGCGCTGCTCAACGAGCTCGGAAGCCCGATCGTATCGACCTCGGCGATGCTCGACGGAGAGGTTCTCAACGACCCGGACGAGCTCAACGCGCGGTTCTCGCATGTCGACGCCTTCGTCGACGGAGGCTGGGGTGGCATCGAGCCTTCGACGGTCATCGACCTCAGCGGCGATGAGGCTGTGGTCCTCCGCCAAGGCGCCGGGCCGGTCGACGTTCTCTGACTAGCTCCGAATTGCGGTTCCGCGAGCCTCTGCGATGACGCTCCGAAGAAGCTTGGTCCACTCTTTATAGCGCGGGGCCCGGCGCATCTGTTCGACCAGGCGGTCTGCGGTCCAGTCGTCGCGCCCGTTATACTGCTTGACCGCGGCCCAGTTGGCGAGGTGCTGATCCCACTGCTCTGCAGTCCACGAGCCCACTTCGCCAGAGCCAAAAATGAACAAGTGATCGTCGGCGAGATCGGCTCCGGCGACCCAAAGGCCGGTGTCGGAAATGAAGGGTCCGAGAGATTGAATGACGAGGTTGCGCTCGGCGGCCCTGCCCAGCGGCTCGAGGGCGCGGTCGAATTGCTCCCAGCTCCGCGTCAAGGTTCGGACACGCTCTTCGGAGATCGGCATGTGCGGCTTGAACGCGCCGGGTGCGACGCGTGCGTCGTGGTCGTCATAGACGCGAACGCCGTGTCTCTCTTCGGCTTCGCGATAGGCTTGCAGCGCGACCTCGCGTGACGTGTCGCCGTCGATGTGGCTGAGAAACGAGGCAATGAGGGGGCGGGTCACGTGCGTTCCAGTCAGTTGGGGGCTCCGCGCTTCGCCTCGTGCCGAGGTTTTCGCGAGGGGTTCTTCAGCAGCGTTCGGACGCGGTCGAGAATCTGATCGGCGAGGGCGCGCTTGCTCATCTCAGGAAGAGGGCTGGCCGACGTTGCGTCCACGAGGGTCGCGCAATTGCTGTCGCCACCGAGCCCCACGCTGGCTTCGTTTGCAACGATGAGATCGGCCCCCTTCTGCTCGAGCTTGCCCCGTGCCGCCTGCTCGAGGTTCTCGGTTTCCAGGGCGAAGCCGACCAGAACAGAGGGCTGCTGGACCCGCTTCGCGCCGACATCTGCCAAAATGTCGGGGTTGCGAACGAGCTCGAGCTTCATACTGCCGCCCTTTTTGATTTTCTGTGCGACGCGTTGCACGGGACGGTAGTCGGCGACCGCGGCCGCCATGATCACGACGTCAAATCGATCGAAGCGCGACATCACGGCCTCGTGCATCTGTCGCGCGGAGCGCACAGGAACGACCTCTGCGCCAGTGGGGACCGGAAGTTGCACGGGCCCGCTCACGATCGTCACCTCTGCGCCGCGCCTGAGCGCTTGCGCCGCAATCGCGTACCCCATGCGCCCGGTCGAACGGTTGCCCAGGAAGCGCACCGGGTCGAGGGCCTCATGGGTCGGGCCGGCGGTGATCAAGACGCGTGTCCCCGCGAGGTCGTCGGAGTGAGCCAAGTGCGACTCGACGGCGTCTGCAATGTCGTCGGGCTCCAGCATTCGCCCCTCACCGACTTCGCCATTGGCGAGCGGGCCATTCACCGGGCCGAGCACGACCGCGCCCCGCTCGGTGAGCACGCGAACGTTCGATTGGGTGGCTGGATGCAACCACATGCGCTGGTGCATCGACGGCACGAAAAAAACGTCGCCGCGCGCGCAGGCGAGCGTCGCGAGCAGAGCGTCATTGGCTTGCCCGCTGGTTGCGCGCGCGATGAGGTTCATCGTGGCCGGCGCAATGACGACCGCGTCCCCCCACTCGCCGAGCTCGACGTGTACTTCGCCGGCGTAGTCTTCGGCCCAGAGGTCGGTGACGGCTGGCTTCCCGGTCAGTCCGGCAAATGTAATCGGGCCCACAAATCGGGTTGCCGCCTCGGTCATGACCACCCGGACCTCGGCGCCGCGTCGCATGAGCTCCCGGACGAGCTGCACCGCCTTGAACGCGGCGATCCCGCCGCCCAAGCCAACGACGATTCGCTTTCCCTGAAGGGACATCTTCGGGGCAGTCTAGCAGGGGTGGACCTGTTTGCGACGTGCGATCTGCAGCTTTCCGGACTGAACGGACGGCAGGTGGCGGGTTGCCCGAACGCTCAGTGAACCGGCACGCCTGGGGCGGGGAATTGGTCACAAAGGTCTTTGATCTCTCCGGCGATGCGCGAAATCAGTGCTTCGTTCTCCACGTCGACGACGACGTCGGCCATCCAGTTGCCCAGGCGCTTCATCTCGCTCGGGCCCATGCCGCGACTGGTGATCGCGGGCGTGCCGAGGCGAACACCGCTCGGGTCGAACGGCTTCCGCGTGTCGAAGGGAACCGAGTTGTAGTTGGCGACCATGCCGGCGCGGTCGAGCGCCTGCGCGGCGACCTTGCCCGGCACGTCTTTGCCGCTGAGGTCGATCAAGATGAGATGATTGTCGCTGCCGCCGGTGACGAGATCAAAGCCGCGCGACACGAGCGTCTCGGAGAGCACGCGCGAATTTTCGACGATCGCATGGGCGTAGGCCTTGAACTCGTCGGTCATGGCCAGCTTGGCGGCGATCGCGATGCCGGCGGTCGTGCCGTTGTGCGGCCCGCCCTGAAGGCCGGGGAACACAGCGCGATCGATCGCCTTTTTGTGCGCGTCTTTGCACAGGATCATCCCGCCGCGTGGGCCTCGGAGCGTCTTGTGGGTCGTGCTGCTGATCACCTCGGCGTACCCGACCGGGGAAGGGTGCGCGCCGCCGGCCACGAGGCCCGAGATGTGGGCGATGTCGGCCACGAGAATCGAACCTACCTCTTGCGCGATCTCGGAAAATTTAGCGAAGTCGACCACGCGCGGGTACGCAGTCGCGCCACAGAAGAGCAGCTTTGGCTTGTGCTCGCGCGCGAGGGACGCGACCTGGTCGAAGTCGATGAGGTTGTCGTCGCGTCGAACGCCGTACTGAATGGCGTTGAAGTATTTGCCGGAAATCGAAACCTTCCAGCCGTGAGTGAGGTGGCCGCCGCTCGGCAGCCCCATGCCCATGATCGTGTCGCCAGGGTTGCAGAATGCGAAGTAGACAGCGAGGTTTGCGGGCGAGCCGGAGTAGGGCTGCACGTTCGCGTGGTCGACACCGTACAGAGCCTTGAGGCGCTCGATCGCGAGCGACTCGATCGTGTCGATGTTCTGCTGGCCTTCGTAGTATCGCTTGCCCGCGTAGCCTTCTGAGTATTTGTTGTTGAGCACACTGCCACAGGCCTCCATCACGGCGGCGCTGGCGTAGTTCTCGCTCGGGATCAGGCGGAGCTTCTCGTGCTGGCGCCGCTCTTCGTCGGCGATGCAATGGGCGATTTCGGGGTCGACTTCGTTCAGGGGTAGATCGGCCATGTTCTCTCCAGGTCTCTTGTGGTCGGGGCCTTAGCACGTTTGTCATATCGGTGTTATTCGGAGTGCGGTGAGCGAGTATTTTCCGACCGCCGAACAGTTCGAACGACTCGGCCGTGATGCATCGGTCGTCCCGGTGCTCCGCGAGGTCATCGCCGATCGGCTCACTCCAGTTCTAGCGCATGCGACGCTCGGTCAAGACGCCGGCAGTTACCTGCTCGAGAGCGTCAGCGGCGGGGAGACCTGGGCCCGCTATAGCTTCGTGGGCTTTGCGCCGGACGTGATCGTTCGCGGCGTCGCCGACAAGTTCGAACGTGTCCAGGACGGCGAGGTGCAGCAAGAGCTCGGCGTCGACCCTTGGCAACGCCTTCGGGAGACGCTCGCGGACTGGAAGCCGCCCGTGGTCGATTGGCTCCCGCGCTTCTGGGGCGGCGCCGTGGGCTACGTGAGCTACGACTCGGTGCGAACGTTCGAGCCAACGATTGGCAAGGCGCTCGAGCGCGATGACGACTGGGAGTTCTGCTTCGCCATCGGTGGCACGGTTCTCATCTTCGACAACGTGCGTGGAACCCTGCGCGTCGTGGTGCCGGTGCGGGTCAGCGGTGACCCGAAGGAGGCCTACGACCGAGCGACCGGTCGCATCGAGGCCGCACTTGCAGCGCTCGACCATCCCATCCTGCCGCGGCGAATGCATCCGCCGAGCTCGAACGACGATCTCGAGCTTCCTGCGTCGTCGTTCGATCGTCCGGGCTTCTGCGCCGCCGTCGAGCAGGCCAAGGAGCACATCCGCGCCGGCGATATCTTCCAAGTCGTGCTCTCGCAGCGCTTCCGAGTTCCCTTGGGCGACACCGACGTGTTCGACGTCTACCGCGCCATGCGGATCATCAACCCGAGCCCGTACATGTACTTCCTGAGGATGCCCGACCGCCTGGTTGCCGGCGCAAGCCCCGAAACGCTCGTCCGCCTCGAAGATGACCAGGTTCACGTGCGCCCCATCGCCGGGACCCGACATCGCGGCCGCACCGAAGAAGAAGATCGAGAGATCGAGGAAGATCTCCTCGCCGACCCCAAGGAGCGAGCCGAGCACGTCATGTTGGTCGACCTCGGCCGAAACGACGTCGGCCGCATCAGCAAGCCGGGCACCGTGAGCGTCACCGATCGAATGCTCATTGAGCGTTACAGCCACGTCATGCACATCGTCTCCAATGTGGTGGGCGACCTCGCCCCCGGTCGCGACGCGCTCGACGTCCTCCGCGCCACCTTCCCAGCCGGCACCCTGAGCGGAGCCCCGAAGGTGCGAGCCATGCAGATCATCGAAGACCTCGAGCCCGAACGCCGAGGCGTCTACGGAGGCGCCGTCGGCTACATCGGCTTCGACGGCAACATGGACGTCGCCATCGCCATCCGCACGATCGTCGCGCACAAAGACGAAATGTGGCTCCAGGCGGGCGCCGGCATCGTCGAAGCGAGCGACCCGGACAAAGAATACGAAGA
>CAMYMX010000212.1 GCA_947259605.1 uncultured Polyangiaceae bacterium
AGCTCACCGTAAAGAAGGCTGGCGGCGAGGCCGAGCCCGATCGACAGGGTCAACAACTCAATCTCTGGCATGATCCATTCCTCGGTTGGCGAAGTACTCGGCGAGCGCCAATCCCGGCCCTGCGATGTTCCCCAGACCCATCACCAGGGCGGAGGTCTCGGCAAGGCCAAGCAGAATCTCGAAAACATCGGCCGGATGCGTCTGGTCGACGAAAACCAAACGCGTCGGGTCGAGCCCGCTCCTCACCGCAGCGCGGGCGAAGATGTATTGCCCGCTTCCGAGCAGCACGACCTCGTCTGCCTGTGGCCATCGCCCGTACGACTCGGCGAGCTGCTCGGAGCGATCGGCACGGTCCGACCGGCAATTGAACACCGCGATGCGCTTATTGAGCCTACGGTGCCGGCGCAGCGCCTGCTCCCAAATATAGCGGGTTGACGTCGGGTCGTTGGCGGCAAACCCGTTCACGAAGACGATGTGCCGACCGAAGAATTCGACCTGGGATTCGGTCATCGCGCCAGGGTCTGGCTTGGCTCTCCACATGCCGCGAAGAGCGGTGTCGATGTCGACCCCCACCTCCTCGCAGACGGCAAGGGCGAGCTCGATGTTGTCTCGATGTTCCAAATACGGGAACGCGGAGACATCTTCGGGTGTGAGCGGGCGGCTGATGTCTCGAGCGGCGTGGAAGCGTGAGCCGCGTTCCACGGCGACCTTTTCGAAGAAGGGCCGATGATGCTCCTCGGCGGTGAGAAACACGCCGTTGATGGGGACCGTCGCGGCCAGCGCCCGAGCGACATCGTTTTCGGTGGGGCCCATGACATCGAGATGATCGGGCCGCGCATTGGTGATGACCCCATGCGTGGCACGAACGAGCTTCGACTCGGAAAGCCATTGAAGTTGCGGTTGAAGCGCCATGCATTCTACGACGAGCGCTTCGGCCCGCTGGGCCGCCGCCATGGTGACCGCCTGCTTCTGCTCGATCACATTTGCGCCGCCGGGTCGGTAGACCGGTACCTCGCGGCCGTTCGGCAAGATGAACCGCGGGACGGTTCCGGTGGTTTTGACCACACAACGGACGCCCGCCTCGCGAAGACCAGCGCCGATCAACCGGGTCACGCTCGTTTTTCCACGCGTTCCGTTGACGTGAATGCGAATCGGAATCCGCTTGAGCCGCACCCGGTGAAGGATCAGCTCGAGCACGCCCAAGACGATGAGCAGCCCGCAGGCCGAAAGTAGAATCAGAATCTCTATAGACACTCGACTCGCCCCCGACTGAATCGAAAGGCCCCCTGACGCCTGCCTCTTTATCAGCTGGCTCACCTACAGCAAGCCCGCCAATCGTTGGTATCTCGCGGCGCTGCGTAGGGTTCTGATCGCGCCGCCAACGGCTTGGGTGATGAATCTGCATACACCCAAAGGATGAATAAGAATGTAAAGAACTGTCGGGATTCCTGGACCTCTACACCCCTAAGGGGTAATGAACTCCCAACGGGTAAAAAAGCGCTCCGGGCCATATGGCAAAAGGGGTCATTGGGGAGCCGTTGGGCGGGCCGCGTCGGGGGGATGTCGGCCCGTCCAACTCCGGCTCGACCCAAGCCAGCGAGCGTACCGCATGATCCACGGTGACTCGCGGTCCTCTAGACCGCGCCAGTGGCTTCGAGGTGCTGGCAGGTCCGTTCGATCCCCTCTTCGACCGAGACGGCTGGGTTGTACCCAAGCTCCCTCCGCGCCTTCTCGATGCTGAAATAGTGGTGGGTGCACATGTACCGGATCGCGAATCGGGTCAGCCCGTCTTCGGCGTTGAGCGTGCCGCCCTTGAGCGTGTCGATGCCTTCTTTGATCGCTGCGATGGCATAGACGAGTGACTTGGGTGCCGTGTATTTCACGGGCGGAAACCCAAGACGCGCGGCGACCTTACGGATGAAATCCCAGAAAGGCATCGGCTCGCCGTTGGTGATGAAGTAGGCCTGTCCAGCGGCAACGCTGTTCAAGCCGTCTTTGGCGAGCGCTTCGTCGGCGAGCAGGACCGCATCGGTCATGTTGGTCACATAGGTGTAGTCCGAAAGCCAAACGCCGCGCCCAATCTGGACGCGCAGTTGCCCGTTGCGGCCTTTTGCCAACAGCGTCGGCATGAAGCGATTGTCGCCGGGGCCGAAAACCACGTGGGGCCGGAGCGCACAGGTCGCCATGCCGCCCTTCCCGTTCTCTGAGAGCACCAGCTTCTCCGCGGCGATCTTGCTGTCCGCGTAAGGCGCCTGGGAAACCGAGGAGTAAGGCAGAGTCTCGTCGCCGTTTTCGATGTCCTTGCCCTCGTAGACCACGCTGCCGGAGCTGATGTAGATGAAACGGGGGACAGCGTTGTGCTGCGCCGCCTCGAGCATGTTCTCCGTGCCGCCCAGGTTTACCGCCCAGACCACGTCCTGCTTGTTCTGCTTGGTGTGAACGATCGAGGCATTGTGGATGACCGTGTCGACGCCGCGGCAGGCCTCGATGACCCCAGCCTTGTCGGTGATGTCGACGCGCCGGTAGTCAACGCCCTCGACGGGACATTCCGGCGCCAAATCGAGAACGATGACCTGATCGCCGCGAGCCTTGAGCGCGCGGGCGATGGCGGCCCCTAAGAATCCGGAGCCCCCGGTTACCAAGCTGACTGTCATGACTTACTCCACGGTCCCGAAGATGATGTCGGGCAAGGGCGTGATCGATGCGTAGTTGCCGGAGAGCATGCTGTGATGGTGTCGATCGTGCTTCGCCGCGAGCACGCCCAAAGTCTTGAACGGGAAGCGCGGCACATCGATGCCCGCATGATTGAGAATGTTGAGCGCGGTGTAGGCCGTGAAGAGCGCGCCTAGCGTGTAGATGTGGACGCCGCCAACCAAGGCAACCGAGCCAAAGAACAGCCCAAGCCCGAGGACGGTCTCGACCGGGTGCAGCAGGAGACTGTCGATCTGCCTCGGGTTCCTCGCGGCATGATGGACCGAGTGGACACCCCGGAGAAGCTTCCACTCGTGGAATGGGTAGCGATGCATGAAGTAGTAGCCGAAGTCGTAGATCAGAACGACGGTCACGGCCTCGAGAGCGTAGCGCCAAGCGGGCGCCGCATGGTCGTAATACAGGTAGTCGCCAAGGCCGAACATCACGGAGAAGATCAGCGTGACCGACACGGTGATGTTGAGCGCAACGCGCCAGTAGAGCTCCCGGTCGGTTTTCGAGCGGTGGGCGTCGTCACTGATCATGTACTTCTGAGCCGTCTTGGAACGATAGGCGTACATGAGCGCCGCCTGCGCGAGGCCGGCCGACGCGTAGCTCACGAGAATGACGTACAAGACCTTCATGTCGATTCCTGAGGATTCATTTTACCACCTAGTGCGCCAATCGGAGAATGAGCGTTCCTGCGATCATGAAAGCAAAGACCCCAAGCGCCGCGAGCCTCGATGCACGCTTGCTGTACGAGGACTTCACGGCCGATGCCGCGCGAAAGGAGGTTGAATCGCTATCGAGCTCGAGCGGCTCGCTGCTCGCGGGCAGGCTTTGGCAAAGCAGTGCGACGCCGCGCCCGATATCTCGATCGGACAGCGCCTCGTGCGTCCGCATGTAGACCTTGCCGGTGGTGACATGCGCCATGCAGGAGCCGCAATAGCCCGACTCGCAGGAGTGAGCGGGTTGAAGCCCCGCGTCTTGGGCGCACTCGAGGAGGGTCTTCCCTTTCACGTAGGGAACGGTTCGCGAGCGACCGTCGAGCCAGAGGCTGAAGCTGCTTGGTGACTGCAGCGAAGCTTCATCGACGCCGTCGGCATCGATGCGGTCAGGATCGGCGGGGGAAACGAAGCGCTCGATGTAGACGAGCTCTTCGTGGACACCTGCCTCTTCGAGTGTGTTCTCGACGAGCTCCATGAATGGTTCGGGGCCGCAAATGTAGAACTCCGCGATGTCGCTGTGATGGAGAAGCTTTCGAACATCGCTTTGCGCGAGGTAACCCTTCATCGAGTCGAAGTGAAAATGCACGGCGAGCCGGCCAGGGTGCTCGACGGCAAGCTGGGAGACCTCGGGCCCGTAGATGACCGAGCCCTCATCCTGATTGGCGTAGAGCAGGGTGATCGAGCGCTTGGTGGTGACTAACGCGCTCTTCAATAGCGCAATGATCGGCGTGATTCCGCTTCCCGCCGCGAAGAGGAAGAGCGGGGCTCCCGATCGGGTGTCTGGATCGAGAACGAAGCGACCTTCGGGGACGCTCGCCATGATGGAGTCTCCGGCTTTCAGATTGTCGTTGAGCCAATTGGAGATTCGTCCGCCCGCGACTCTTTTCACTCCAATTTTTAGGGTTT
Organism: uncultured Polyangiaceae bacterium; assembly: GCA_947259605.1. Classification (GTDB taxonomy): domain Bacteria; phylum Myxococcota_A; class Polyangia; order Polyangiales; family Houyiibacteriaceae; genus SG8-38. The sequence goes on from CAMYMX010000212.1 coordinate 4,323, forward strand.
CACCGAGATCCGGGCTGCTCGACAAGGAGTAGCAGCGGGTCAGTTTGGTGCGCGCCCAGGGAAGCTCGAGCGTGAGGTGTTGACCCGCGCGATACTGGAAGGCTTCCTCCAAAGGGGCTGGCACCCTGAGCTCGAACGAGCTGCAGTCCGGCGTTTCTCGGATGACGGCGCCGACTTGGAGCTCGTGAAAGGCAACGCTCATGGCTCGGCTCTCAGACCGGCCGCCTCGAGAGCCGATGCCAGCTGCCCCGCCTTGCAGTAGCTCCGGAGCAGATGCCGGAGCGCCGCATCGGCCACGCGATCTGGATCTTCTTTGCAGCCACGATCCATCCACATCGCCAGTCTTACTTGCTGCGTCGCAATCATCATCCTCGCCATGAGCTCGGGGTCGTCGTCGATCAAGTATCCGTCGTCGATGCAGCTTCGCAACAAGCTCGCGACGAGGTCCAGGCCGACGCCGAGCGCCTCGACCTGCTCCGGGCTTCGCAACAACTCGATCGTCGACCAGGCGGTGACCTCCTTGAGCTGCATCTTGGTGAAGTCACGGCGCTCCATGAAGAATGCGAGCTGCGTTCGAGTTCCTGCGATCAAGATCTCGAGCGAGGACATGTCCGCTTCGAGTACACCCTGAGTGAGACGCATCACCTCGCTCAGTCTGCGGCGGTGGACCGCGCGGTAGATCTCCCACTTGGACTCGAGCACGCCGTAGAGCGTGGTGAGCGACACCCCGGCCTCCGCGGCAATCCGCTGGACTTTGGTGGCCTCGTAGCCCTCCTCGCCGAACACGCGCTCGGCGGCGTCGAGAACGGCTTCGCGATAGAGCTCGCGCTTCTTGTCCCGCAAGGATTCTTGCGCTTTTGCGGCTGTGGAGAGCGTTGACACGATCGGTTCGGAATGATAAAGGCGAAAATCAGAATGTCAATTCCGATTTCTACGGAGGTCCGATTCTCGCCTGCCGAGCCGGCTACGCACATTCCCTGTGTCGACCCTGCCACGCGAGAACGTTTGGGAGAGGCCCGCATCGACTCCCTAGAGGACGTAGAGGCCGCCGTCGCACGCGCGAGGGTTGCGCAGAAATCCTGGCGGTCGACTTCGTTCGACGAGAGGCGCGACGTGTTGCGAAGGCTGCTCGCGTACACGGTCGATCAGAAGGACGAGATCTGCCTCACCGTCCAACGCGACTCCGGCAAGACGCGAGAGAACGCGCTGATGGGGGAGATCTGGCCGACCTGCGAGAAGTTTCGCTGGATGATCAAGAACGGAGAGAAACACCTCCGCCCCGAACCCGTGTCATCGGGCTTGCTGCTGCACAAGAAGGCGCGCCTCGAGTATCACCCGCTCGGCGTCATCGCTGCGATCATTCCGTGGAACTATCCGTTTCAGAACATCGTCAATCCGGTGATTCCGGCGCTCATGTCCGGGAACGCGATCGTGCTGAAGCCCTCGGAGTGGGTCGCGTGGTCGAGCTCGAAGTTCATCGATTCGCTTCGCAAAGTCATCGAAAAGGCAGGCCACGACCCGGACCTGATCCAAGCGGTGCATGGATATGGACCGACCGGCGCTGCACTTGCGCGCTCTGCCGTCGATTCGATTCTCTTCATCGGCTCGGTTCACAACGGTCGACGCGTGGTCGAAGCCAGTGCCGAGCGCGTCATCCCCGTAGTGATGGAGCTCGGCGGCAAAGATGCCTTTATCGTCTGCGATGACGCCGACCTCGAACAAGCAGTGCACGCTTCTTTGGCCGGCTGCTACATCAATTGCGGGCAAAACTGCGTCGCCTCGGAGCGAATTCTCGTCTACGAGGGCATCTACGACGCTTTCGAAACGCGGGCCGCAGAGTTGGTGCGAGAGTTTCGACAGGGCAACAGCCGCGAAGGGGTCGTCGATGTCGGTGCGATCGTCACGCCGCTTCAGCTCCAGGTGATCGAAAAAGCGGTCGATCGCGCGATCGCAGAGGGCGCACGCATCGTCACCGGCGGCAAGCGCGCGCTGAGCGACAAGGGCGATTATTTCGAGCCGACGATCTTGGCCGACGTGACGCCGGAAATGGAGATCGCGCAGGAAGAGGTCTTCGGTCCGGTGATGTTGCTCATGCGCGTACGTGACGATGCACATGCGGTCGAGATTG
>CAMYMX010000213.1 GCA_947259605.1 uncultured Polyangiaceae bacterium
CTCTGTGGTCACCAGCTCGAGCACCGCATTGGTGAATGCGACGATGTCCGAACGGCTGTGGCCGCTGTTGCGAAGCTCACGGTAGACCGACTTCGCGATAATCCGAACGCCGCGGTTGTCCGGCACCTTCGGGTCTGATGTTCTCGTAGCCCCCATACGAGCAGAGAATTATGCAGTTTACGTGCCACATGTAGAAAACGGCAAAACCAGCGAATTCTGGCTTCATTTTACACCGGAATTTACAAGGCAGAGCCGCGATTGCCACACCCGAGCCGAAAAAGCTCACACCTTGCGCCAAGTGCGCAACGCAGTTCGCATTTGGGGTGCAGGCGCGTAGGCGCATGCGCACGTAACCCCACGGGAAGAGGCAGATTTCGGCTGAGCGGCCGGGTTTCGCTCATGGCGTCTCGAGCGCGTGGCGAAGCTCGCCGAGCGCGGCGCGATGCAGCCGGCTGGCCCAGGACTTGGAGATGCCGAGGTCCCGTGCCATCGCGTCGATGGAGAGGCCCTCGAAGTAGAACCCTCGGACCAGCACCCGCTGCCTCGGCGAGAGCCTGGGAAGCGCTTGAAGAAGCCGCGCCACGCTCTCGTTCTTCAGCAGCGCCGCTTCCGGGCTCTCGTTGCCGAAGGTGCCCTGGAGCACCGTTGCCGTGCTGAGGGCCGCGCTCATGCGGGTGAAGGCCCGGTCGAGCGCGGTGGGGAACGCGGTGGGCGTGATCTCGGCCGGCGCCTGCAGGCGCTCGTGCGCGCGACGCGGCAGATCGGCCATCTTTCGTACGCCGTCCAGCATGGCGCCACGGACGCGGTGATAGGCGAAGGTCTGAAACTGCACTCCGCGAGCCGGGTCGAATCGACGTTGCGCCTCCAGCAGTCCGCCAAAGCCGAAGGCGATCAAGTCGTCGAGCTCGCCCCGAAGCGAGAGCTCGCGGCGAAGCCGATGAGCGAGGCCACGGACCATCTTCTCGTGTTGCGCGATGAGCTCGGTTCCCTGCATCCCAACTCCTGAACGGAATGCCTTTAGCCAAGTGGGTGAATGAAGTCAAATAGAATACGTTTCACTACATCAAGCGGGGCTGGTGATGCGAGGGTCTCTGAGGTATAGCGGCCCTGTGAAGCCAACGCGCCCTGGTATTGCGAGCGCAGATCGGCCGCGTGGAGGGCCGTTTTCGAGCCTTCTCGACCAAATCCTGCACGACCGGACGGCCTTGGACGGCCTTGCCTTCGCGTACGCCGAGCTGGCGGCGCCGGAGCGACACGCGTTGGTTCGCGCCGTGCTCCAGGATGCAGCCGACCCGACCCGCGCCCTGGCGGCCCTGCTCGCCGTCGAGGAGGAGCCAAGGGCCCGGCGGCGCCTGGCAGGGCTGATCCAGCGGCACGGCCGCGTCCAGCAAACCGCGTTCCTCACCGGCACGGGGGCCGAAGGGGAGGCCCGCCTGCTTCAGTCGCTCCCAAACCTCGATCCCGAGTCGCTACGCGTCGCTTGGAAAGACAGCAAAATCATGCTCATAGAGATCGAATCCCCATATGATCTGAAGATGGAGGCCACCGCGCCGGCCGTCAGCGTGGCCGTGACCGTGGAGACGCTGGCCCCGCTGCTCTGGAAGCACATTCGTGCCGGCGGACAGCTACCCGAGGGCGTCGAACGTTTCGCCGGTTTCTTCTCGGGTGCGTCTTCGCTGTAGCCGACTGCAGGCCTTCCCCAGCCGCGCGGGGGGTTGGGCTACTAGTGGGGGCCGCCGTTGCCGTTGCCGAGTAGGGCGCCTTCAAACTTCGTCGTCTTCATGAGCGAGCCGTCCTCGGCGTCGCGGCGGACCGTCAAAAACCGGCGGGTGACCGAGTTGTTGTCCTCGCGTGCGACCAACATGATGGAGTTTGTCCCGGGGTGAACGGGAATCTCTGCATCGAACACGAGCTCTCTCGGGGTGGTGCTGCCCTGGTTCGATTCGTAGTAGACCTTGTGTCCGCCCGTGGAAATGTAGAGGTCTCGCACCCGCTGCGCGTCGAACGCCCTACCTTGAAGTCGAAAGACGTCGCCGCGCGTGACGTAGCTCTCGGGCGGCAGAAGCTCGAGTTCGGGCGACGCGTTGCCTGTGGCCCAAGCCACGGGCGGGTCTTTGGAAACCTGGCCCTGGGACGGCAACACAGAGGCAGCCAAAACCCAACCCGGCCGACCCCCACCCAGATTCACGCGCTCGAACGCGCCGCTGGTCGCGGTGTGCAGCACTCGAAACGAGCCTTTTACGACGCCGATGATGGGTGCATTCACGTCGGGCCGCTCGCGGATCTCGACGCCGGGGCTCAGGCTCACCACGCCCTTCGCGGGCAAGGCCTTCACCGGACCTGGTTCGTCGTAAATCGGGACTTCGACCTCCTGACCGACCGTGGCGCCAAGCTCCGTGTCGGAGACGGCGAACAGCAAGACGGCCGTGTCTTTTTGGAAGTCGGGAAGCACCTGAAAGGAGAAGGGGACGACCCATTCCTCGCCCGCGGCAATCGAGTCGTGCCGGAAGCGACCGTCGTACAGCAGCACGCCGGAACCACTCTTGTTTTGCACATTGGCCTGCACCTCGAAGCTGTCGACCTCACCAATGTTCTTGACCGTGACGTACAGGCTCACCTGCTCGCCGCGCTGCACCTGACCATCCCCGTTCCCGTTGATGTTGTCCGCGACTTGCACGCCGTAGGCGAACCGCGGCTGCGGGAGCGCGCGAATCACGGACCGAACCTCGGCGGGATCCGGGATGTGCCCGTGCGCTTCTTCGAACTCGACGAGCGTCGCATCCGCGCGGTCGTTCATGCTGCGCGGGATCCGACACACACGCCTTTCGTCTTCAGTCGTACAACCGCCGAGGGTCGTAGCCCACGAACGGCTCTCGCCGGGCAAGAGCTTGCCAAACACCAGCTCACGACCGGCAAACCAGAGGTTGTCGCTACGGGTCGTCGCACGCAGTTGATAGAGCGGCCGCTCACCCTCGTTGGTCACTTCCACGGTGAGCGTCAGCGGGTCCCCCGCGCGCACTGGATTGTCGCCCGCGCTCGTCGTCGCGGTGACCCGTACCGGGCTCGGGCCCTGGTCCGGACCCACGCTCCAGTCGATGCCGAGCTTCTTCAGGTCACGCACGACCTTCTCGGTTTCCTGCTTCTGGACCCGCTCGATGGTCGGGGCGGCCGAGCGCAGCATCTGCTGGCGCTTCGGCGACTTGGCGTTGACGACGAGGCTGCGCGAGAATCGAATGAGGAAGGCCTCTTGGTCCTCGTTCTCCTCTTCGCCGGGCTCGGCCTCGATGAGGCGCTGGCGCAGCTCCGCGTTGAGATAGTAGCCCATGACCACGGCCGGGCGCTGCGAATTGGTCGCGCTCGCGTGGGTGAGATGGGACTCGAGATCTGATTCGCGGAATGTCTCGTCGACCTCGAGGTCCATGTTCTCCCGGTCGACCGTCATCGGGTTGATCGCGATGTCGGGAACGATGCCCACGCCCTGGATGGAAACGTCCCCGGGGGTCAGGTACTGGGCCACGGTGAGCTTTAACGCCGAACGGTCTTGAAGCTGGTAGAGCACCTGAACCGAACCCTTGCCGAAGCTTTGCTCGCCGATGATCAGCGCCCGGTCGTGGTTCTTCAGGGCTCCGGCGACAATCTCGCTGGCCGATGCGCTCTGGCCGTTGATCAGGACGACGATCGGGTAGCGCGGCTCTGTGCCGCCCTCTTCGGCAAACTCTTCTGTGCGCTCCCTTGGATCTTGCGACGAGGTGGTGACGATCGGGCCTTCCTCGAGGAACGTGTCGGCCACCTGCACGGCCTGATCGAGCAGACCGCCCGGATTGTTTCGAAGATCGAGCACCAGGCCGACCATTTGCTTCTTGTGCAGGGTCGCGAGCGCACGCCGAAGATGCAACTCGGTGTTTCCTTGGAAGTTCTTGATTTGGATATAGCCGACGTTGTCGCGCAGCATTCGATGCTCGACCGAGGCGATTTCGATGATCGCACGGGTGAGCTCGACGCGCCGGGGCGCAGACCACGTGCCGGCCTTGTTCTCCCGGCGAATGAAGATCGTGACCTTGGATTCCGGACGGCCGCGAAGCCGTGTGACCGCGCCGGTCAACGGCATGTTCAGCGTCGACTCATCATTGATTTTGACGATTCGGTCGCCGCGCTGCAGCCCGGCCTTGGATGCAGGGGTGCCCTCCATCGGCCTGATGACCGTGAGGTGGCCGTCCCGAACTGAGATGACGATCCCCAGCCCGCCGAACTCCCCGCGCGTACTGGTCTGCATCTCGGCAAAGATCTCGGGGGTCAGCAGCACCGTGTGCGGGTCGAGCGTCTTGAGCATCCCGTTGACGGCGCTGTACTCAATCTTGCTGAGCTCGATATCGTCTTCGTTTCTGAGCTCTTCCTGTAAGAAGGCAAAAACCTCGCGGAACCGCCCGGCGAGCTCCCAGGGGCTCGACACGTCCTCGACGCCGAACTCGCTCTGCCGGCTATTGACCTGGATCCTGAGCTTCTCTGCGCCATCTTCGTAGTGTACGAGGACAGGCGCCACGTCCTTTTGGATGGCGTCGAGACCGGCGAGCATCATGCGCTGATGGTCGATTCGTTTGGGATCGACGTAATCGTCGTTCACCTGGTGAATCACCCGGTTCATCACCTGAAGCTTGGTCAGGTCCCAAGGCGTCTTCTGACGCGCGGCCTGTGCCCTCGGCGAGGTGTCGATGTCGATTTGGAGGCCGTTTTGAATCGGCCAACCAAAGGAAATGGTGAACGCCGCGAGGACGACCACCAAACCAAGCAAGGGCTTCCAAAGTCTGTTCATTCGATTGTCAGGGGGGGAAGGGGCAAGCACTCGAGTGTAGCCCTGTTGGGCTTCCAAGCCAATTGCGTTGGATCCTCCATAAGGTTATCGAAGTGAGGTGCCACACCGAATTCTCCGACAACAGATCGCCAGGCCCGTGCTCGACATCTGCAAGGAGCTTCGCAGCGCCGGCGAGCGAGCCTGGGTGGTGGGCGGCTGCGTCCGCGACACCCTGCGCGGGGACCGGGTCAACGACTGGGACGTCGCCACGACAGCGAGGCCCGAAAAGGTCCAAAAGGTCTTCCGCAAGGTCATCCCGACCGGCATCGACCACGGCACGGTGACCGTCCTTTGGAAGGGTCAGCCTTTCGAGGTGACCACGCTTCGAGGCGAGGGCGCCTATTCGGACGGCCGGCGACCGGACCACGTGGTGTTCGTCGAGGACATCGATCGCGATCTGGCGCGCCGAGACTTCACCGTGAATGCCCTCGCCTACGACCCGGTCGACGGGCAGCTGGTCGATCCGTTCGGTGGGCTGGCGGACATGAAGAGCAAAGTCCTTCGGGCCGTTGGGGAGCCAAGCGAGCGCTTCCAGGAAGATGGGCTTCGGATTCTTCGGGGCGCGCGTTTCGTGGCCACGCTCGACTTCGAGCTCGATCCGGGCACCGAGGCCGCCTTTCGCGGCGCGCTGGACACATTTCGAAAGGTGAGCCCGGAGCGCGTCCGAGAAGAATGGATGAAAGCAATGAAGGCGGAGACCCCGTCGCGCGCGTTCGAGGTCATGCGGCGCACCGGCATTCTCGAGGTGACCTATCCGGAGCTGTTGGAGCAGGTGGGCTGCGAGCAGAACCAATGGCACGCCTACGACGTTTGGAATCACACCATGCGTGTGCTCGACGAATCGGCGGCGGACCCGGTCGAACGAATCGCTGCGCTCCTTCACGACGTCGCCAAGCCGCGCACCCGCGCCAAATCCGACAAGACGGGCGACTGGACGTTCTACCATCATGAAAAGCTCGGCGCCGACATGGCGGAGCGCTGGCTCCGCGACTACCGCTTCTCGAACCAGGAACGCGAGCTCGTGGTGGGGCTCATTCGGCACCACTTGATTTGCTACAGCAACGAGTGGAGCGACGCGGCCGTACGCAGGTTTATCAAACGGGTGGGGCGCGAGCGCGTCGACCCCTTGCTGCGGCTAGGCAAAGCAGACGCGCTCGGCAAGGGGCGCAACGTCGACGAAGAGCTTGCGGCATTGAAGGAGTTGCGCGGCCGAATCGACAAGACGATCGAAGAGGGGAACGCGCTCACGACCCGGGACCTCGCCATCGGCGGCAAGGAAGTGGTCGAGCACTTGGAGGGCGGCGCAGGCCCCATCGTCGGGGAGATTCTCCGGACGCTGCTCGATCGGGTGATCGACGATCCCTCGCTGAACACGAGGGACAAACTGATGCCGATGGTGGAGGCGCTGGCGAAGCGGGGACAGTGACAGGGACAGCGTCAGCTGGCAGACAGCAGGCGGCAGCGCGAGCCCGAAGGGCGAAGCCCGGCGCGAAGCGCCGCCAAGGCGGAGCGCAGCGACCGCCGCGGCAGGGAGGATTACGGGTGGGGGTGGGCGGGCGGTGTAACCAAACCAAACCAGGCTCGCAGCCC
>CAMYMX010000214.1 GCA_947259605.1 uncultured Polyangiaceae bacterium
AGCTCTGGATCACCAGCAAGCTTTGGAACGATTCACATGCGCCCGAGCATGTGCGACCGGCGCTCGAGACGAGCCTCCGCAAGCTCCAGCTCGACTACCTCGATCTCTATCTCATTCACTGGCCCGTGGCCTTGCGGAAGGGCGTCGCGCTGCCGAGCGGACCCGAAGACTTCATCCCGCTTTCCCAAATTTCACTGGAGTCAACCTGGGGAGCCATGCTGACAGCATCCGAGGCTGATCTCGCGCGAGAAGTCGGCGTGTCGAACTTCAGCAAGGGGATGATCGAGAAGGTGAGCGACGCAACCGGTCAAAGGCCGGCGGTCAACCAGGTCGAGCTGCATCCCTACCTGCAGCAGGACGTGCTGCTCACCGCTTGCAAAGAGCTCGGCGTCGGGGTCACGGCGTACTCCCCCCTGGGCTCGCCCGACTCGGCCACCATGATGGGCCGTCACGACGACGTCTTGCTCACCAAGCATCCGACCATCCAGCAGATTGCGGACGCACATGAGGCCACGTCCGGTCAGGTCTTGATCGCCTGGGCGTTGGCTCGGGGTACGAGCGTGATTCCCAAGTCGGTCAATCCTCGACGAATCGCGGAGAACTGGGCTGCGCGAGATCTCGAATTGACGGCCGCCGACATGACCGCGATCGCCGCGCTCGATAGGCATCATCGAAAAGTCGACGGCAGTTTCTGGTTCCTCGGCGAAACCTATTCTCCAAAGACGCTTTGGGACGAGTGAGTCGGTTGGCGACGCCGCTAATACAGCAGCTCCACCCAGCGTCCACCGGCGCTGAGCTCGGCTTTGCGGCGTGCCCATTTCTGCTCGGAGCCGGCGATCTGAGCGAACGCCTTGTCGAGCTCGTCGCGCATCTTTTCGAGGCCGGCTACGTAGACGTAGGTGTTGGGCTGCCCGAGTAGGCTCCAAAGCTTTTCGCCGCGCGGGCCTAAAGCGCCTTCCCAGTCGATCGAAGCGGACCAGCTGGGCCGTGGGCTCAGCGCCTTGAACGCCTGAAAGGTGTCGATGTCGTAGTACTGGGCGAAATCGTCCCGCTCCTCGTTCATGTAAAGAAGCTCGAGACCGCTTCGGGCGCCGTAGAAGAGCGTGATGGTGCCCCGCCAACTCGGGACGTTCTTGTAGAGGTGCTTCACGAACGCTCGGAACGGTGCGATACCGGTGCCGCTTCCGATGAGGATGAGGTTGGCGTCCATCTCCTCGGGCACTTCGAACGCCAAGCCATAGGGGCCTGCCATCGTGATGCTGTCCCCCGGGACCAAGTCGCACAGATAGTTCGAGGAGACCCCGGGGTAGTGCTCACCGCTGTAGGGGTCGACGTAGCTCACACGGCGGACGGCGATTTTGATCCTGGGAAGACCGCTGCCCCCGCGCTCTGGCAGGTCGGCAACGCTGTAAAGACGAAAGTGGTGCTTCTGCCCGAACTCCTTGGAGCCGGGCGAAATCACACCGACGCTTTGTCCGAGCTCGAGCCCGAAGTCGGGCCGCTGAAGATCCAATGTGAGCTCACGAACCTCGACGTCGGACGCCTCCGGCGTGATCCTCTCGCTCCCGACCACCGTAGCTTCGAATCGATGCTGGGTGTCGTAATCGTCAAGATGGGTAACTGCACTGTTCATGGCATCTCCTCCCGGGCCCTGCAGGCTCCGCTTTCGGGCCTTCGGTTGCAAGCTTCTAAATCGTTACAGCCATGGCATCCCGTGCGGCCGGCCAGCGCGTCGGGATCCGTTCCGAAATCGAAAAACGACCTTCGCCAGGCTCGTTGGACGCCCACCCAAGCCGTGGACAAAAGCAGAATGGCTCCGATTCCGATCAGGTAGTGGTACATTACGAGACCTAGCCTCCCAGCCCGCCAAAGCCCATGAACGTCACCGAGAGCAGCCCGGCGATCATCAGTGCCATCGCGGTCCCCTTGGTCACGTCCGGCACGTCGGCCAGCTCGAGCTTCTCCCGCAGGCCGGCCATGAGCACGAGAGCCAGCGTGAATCCCGCGCCTGCCCCAAGGGCGTAAACGATGCACTGGACGAAGCTGTAGCCCTTGTTGGTTTGAAAGAGCGCCAAGCCCAAGATGGCGCAGTTGGTGGTGATCAGCGGCAGGAAAATCCCCAGCGACCGGAAGAGCGCGGGGCTGACCTTTTTGATGAACATCTCCACCAGCTGCACGGTCGAGGCGATGACTGCGATGAACGCGATGAGCTTGAGGTAGGGTGCGTCGATCGCTACCAGCAATGCTTGGATCCCAAAGGCGCAGATCGAGCTGACCAGCATGACGAACGTCACCGCGGCGCCCATGCGGGAGGCGGTTTCGAGCTTCGACGAAACACCGAGGAACGGACAGATCCCGAGGAAATAGGCCAAGACGAAGTTGTTGACCAGGCTGGCGTTGATGAAGATCGTCCAAAGGGAATCGTCGACCATTACGCGACCTCCTTGCGGAGACCAAGCGTGGTCGCCGCTTCTCTCTTCGCCTTGCGCTGCTTGAGCCAGTTGAAGAGCAGCAACCAGCCGGCCAGGGTGAAGAAGCCGCCGCTCGGCAGGATCATCACGACCCACTTCTGGAAAGAATCGTGGAACAACGGAGCTCCGAACAGCGAGCCGTTGCCTAGAATCTCTCGAACCGCTCCCAGACAGAAGAGCGCAAACGCGAACCCGATACCCATGCCGAGGCCGTCCAGCGTCGACCGGACCACCGTGTTTTTGGAGGCAAACGCTTCGGCTCGCCCCAGGATCAGGCAGTTGACCACGATGAGGGAGATGAACGCGCCCAGCGCCTTGTAGAGATCGAGGCTGACGGCCTGAATTACGTAGTCGACCACCGTCACGAACGTAGCGATGATCAAAATGTAGGTGGCGATTCGAACCTGCTTGGGGATGAAGCTGCGCAGAGACGAAACCACGATGTTGGACATGATCAGCACGAACGCCGTTGCCAAACCCATCGCGAGAGCATTCATTGCGGTGTTCGAAACCGCGAGCACCGGACACATGCCCAGCACCTGGACGAACACGGGGTTTTCGTTCCAAAGGCCCTTGATGAACTCGTCGGTGCTGCTCTTGGAAGAAGCCATCGCTCACTCTTCTCGTTGAAAGTCGCTAAGTGTGCGCCGGATTCGAGGCACCCAGTACTGCGCGCTCCGGTCCAGCAGGTTGGCGATGGCCACCGATGAGATCGTGGCCCCGGTGATGCCGTCGACTTCCCAAGGCTTGGTCTTCTCCCCGTGCTTGACCGGCACGACGGGATTGGCCAATGCCGAACCGTCAGCTCGGACGGAGACGTCAAGGCTCTCGAAGTTCGCGAGGAAGTCCGGGTCGGTCTCGATCTTGTCTCCGAGCCCTGGCGTCTCTTTGCTTTCGAGGACCTGAATCCCGATGATCGCCTCCTCGGCGAACGAGTAGCCGTAGATGAGCGCGATGACGTCCTGGTAGCCCATGCCCTGGGCTTCGATGGCGAGGCCGACCAGCTGCTGTGCATCGTCGTAACCAGCATAGACGAGCTGCTCGCCGACATCGTCACCTTCGAGAAGCTTGAATCCGACTTTCTCGTTGAAGTAATAGGTCGTACTCGTGCTCGCGTTCGGGAGAACATGAAAGATGGCCTTCTGCAAAGCCTCGGCTTTGTTGCGCTCGATGCGAGGTAGCGTCACTTGGAAGACGCTGACGATGAGCAGCCCGCAAAACACGCCGACGCCGACCATGGCGCGGTACATGTGCCAGATGCTCGGCGGGGCAGGGGCGCTGGCCAGCTCGCTGTGGCTCACGTTGCAGCCTCCTTGCCCTTGGCCCCGTAGATCGTCGGCCGCGTCCATCGATCGAGATGCGGGGTGACGGCGTTCCCGAGCAGGATGGCGTACATGACGCCCTCGGGCAGGCCGCCCCAGGTGCGGATCACGATCGTGACCACAGCGATGAGCGCGCCGTAGAGGTAGCAGCCCCGCGAGGTCATCGGCGAGCCGACCATATCGGTGGCCATGAACGTCGCACCCAGCATCAAACCTCCGGACAAGAGCATGAAGACCGGTGAGGCGTAGCGCGTAGGGTCCAAGAGATGGAGCGCGCCGCTGAATACAAACACGGTTGCGAAGATCGAGGCGGGGATGCGCCAGTTCATCATATTGCGGGCGATGAGATAGAGGCCGCCGACGAGGATCAGCACACTCGAAGTTTCGCCTGCCGAGCCGCTGATGAAGCCCATGGCTAGATCGCTGGTTGCGGTTGCCTCGCGGCTGAACTTCCAGAGCGCCAGCGGAGTGGCGCTGGTGATCGCGTCGTACTCCGGTGAAGTGAACGGCAGGGTCAGCGTGGACAAGGGCAAGGACGAGAAACGCCCCGCGCCGAAACCTGGGATCCAGCTGGTCATCGCGACGGGAAAGGCGGCCTGGAGCACGGCCCGGCCCACCAGAGCCGGGTTGAAGGTGTTGTATCCGAGGCCGCCGAACAGTGCTTTGCCCAAGGCGACGCAGATCACGCCGCCCACCGCCACCATCCAGAGGGGTAAGCTCGGGGGAAGGGTGAGGCCGTAAAGGAGGCCGGTGATCGTCACCGACCAATCTCCAACGGTCGAGGGCTTGCCCGCTGCGCGGCAGATCAGGTCCTCGGTGACGACGCAAGACGCCAGGGCAACCGACAGCGTCAGCAGGCCCGCGAGCCCAAACGCGAACACGGCAAACCCGGTGACTGGCAGCAAGGCCAACACGACGTTGAACATGATGGTGTCCACGCTGTTGCCGCTGAGGATGTGCGGCGAGGTGCGAATCTCGAGGGTCTTGCCGCCGTTCGCCATCAGGCCGCCCCCGCTTTGGATTTGCGCACCGCTGCCTTGGACGCACGAAACCGTTGCACCAGTGGGATGTGCGAGGGGCAGACGAAGGAGCAGGAGCCGCACTCGAAGCAGTCCATGAGATGGTGTTCGTCCGCCATGGTCGAGAACTGCTCGGTTGCAGCCAACCTACCAAGCAAAGAGGGATCGAGAAAGATCGGGCAGGCATCGACGCAGTAGCCGCATCGGATGCACGGGTAGACGGGACTATGGGTCCGCTCCGCTGCCGTGTCGGTGAAGGCGGTGACGCCCGACGTGCCTTTCGTGATCGAGATCTCCAGGCTTGGGGCCGCCGCGCCCATCATCGGACCACCGAGAAAGACGCGGTTCACGTCGTCGGCGACGCCCACGTGCTCGAGCAGGAAGCGCAGAGGCGTGCCGATGGGGATGCGGTAGTTTCCCTTCCGCTTTACCGCGGGCCCGGTCACCGTGATGACCCGTTCCTGAATGCCTCGGCCTCGAGGCAACAGCTGGCCGAGCTGTGCGGCAGTGGCGACGTTGCAGCAGAGCGCGTGGATATCCAAGGGCAGCCCTCGCGAGGGCACCTCCCGGCCGAGCAGCGCAGAGAACAACATCTTTTCCGCTCCCTGAGGGTACTTCACCTGAAGCACCTCCACGGACCCGTTCACGTCGCTCGGGAAAGTCTCGCGCAGGCGCGCCGCGGCGTCGGGTTTGTTGGCCTCGACGGCGATGATGACTTTCTCTGCGCCGGTGACTTTGAGCAGGTAGCGAATCCCCGTGAAGATGTCGCGGCTCTCTTCCAGCATCACCCGGTGATCCGTGGTGAGAAACGGCTCGCACTCCACGCCATTGATGATGAGGGTGTCGACGAACTTGCCATCGGGGATCTTGAGCTTCACGTGGGTAGGGAAGGCCGCGCCCCCGAGGCCAACCACGCCGGCATCTTGGATCGCGGCGATGATCTCGTCGGGCGTGGCATCGAGCGGGCAAGGGGTCCCGTCTTCGATCTCTTGTGTGGAACCGGGAAAAGGCTCCAGGTAAACAGCCGGGACCATCCGGCCGCTGATGCTCGGGGCCAGCGCGATCCGGCGCACCAGGCCCGAAGCCGGTGCGTGCATCGAGACCGACATGAAACCGTCGGGGCGCGCGATCCGCTGCCCTCGTTGAACTTCCTGCCCCTCTTCGACCACAGGGATCGAGGGCGCCCCCATGTGCTGGACCAGCGGAACGATGAACAGCGGCGCAAAGGGAAACTGACGAATCGGCAAGCCGCTCGTCTCGTCCTTCGACTCCGGCGGGTGCACTCCGTGCCGGAACGTCTTGAGCCCCAGAAGTCTCATCGGTCGCATGCCCGCTCGTGCCTCAGTTGTACTTCTCGCCGCGCTTGATCCACTTCTCGATGCCCTTTTCGCTTCGGTTTCTGGGCAAGCCGGGGTGGATGACCCGGGCGGTGCATCGCTCCGCGGCCTTCACCAGATCTTTGTACGGACCTGCCTCGGCGTTCTTGATCACGGCTTTCTTGTCCGCGTTGTATTCGAAGATCTTGGAGTTGAGCTGGGTGCACTCGTCGCAGGCCGTGCATTCGGCCGTGTCGATCCAAGGCGCGAGGTAATCGCCGCCGGCCGCCGCCGGTGCGGGCG
>CAMYMX010000215.1 GCA_947259605.1 uncultured Polyangiaceae bacterium
CGCGTCGGAGTAAACGACTCGGTAAACAAGCCTCGTATGCCAATCTTCTCGGGTAGAGCGTCGAACTTCATCCCTTCCAAGAGGCCATTGAGGACGAAAACGACGAACTTGGCGGCTACGTAGACGACCAGGAGGATGATGGCGGCGCCCACGATGTTGGGCACGGCGGCCATGAGTTTTTCAATCATGTTTGACGCGGGGACGGAAATCGCGGGGATGTCCAGCACTCCGAGCGCAGAGACGATGACCGGCAGCAGGACCACAGCGAAGACCAGGGCTCGACCGAACTTGGCGATGCTGATTTCTTCGTTCCCCGTGCGCTCCGCCACCCGTTCGTCCACTTTCTCCAACGCAACGCCTGCCAACTGCGCGAGGACTTTCGCGATGATCCAGCCCGCATAGGCGATGACTCCCGCACCGATGATGTTGGGCACCGCGGCTGCGAACTTGCTTGCCATGGACTTCAGCGGATCGAGAACGTTCATCAGCCCGAAGTGCTCGAGCACCGCGATGAGGACGAAGATCGTGAGCACTGCTTTCACGAGCGAGACGATCGGCGAAACGAAATCGATGACACCGCCGTCTTCACGGGTGCGGTGCAGCGCGGGAATCTTCGTCAGCAGCCTCTTCAAGAGGTCGGAGGCAAGCTTGACGACGAAGAGACCGACGATGAGTATCGCGAGCCCCAGCAACGCATGGCCTAGGGCGCTAGACCCGGCCGGACCGAGAACCTCGGTGAGTCGATTAGTCAATTCCTGCATGGCATCCTGTCTCCTTTGGAGCGCTTTGCTCCGCGTTCATCCGTGGGTGGCCGTCTGCGCGCTGAGTCCAGCTTGCCCCTACCCCCTCAATCACGTGGACCTTGTACCTCATGGTCTTCCCCTTTGACCAGACGGCAGGTTCCGAGAGCCGACTCGTATGACACGGCGCTAGGCCACCGAGAACCGTCGCGCGCAAAAAAGGCCGTCAAGACACAAGCTGTTCCTGGTGCGCGACGCAGACGCGCGGAACGTCGATTTCTTCAACTCTTCTTGCTGATCACCCATCCGGCTGAACTCGAGTCGGTCCCGCGACGAAACCCGCCGTGGGGCAGAGCCGATCTCGTCGCTCAGGGTGCAATCTTTTTCTTGATTGCCTTCGCGACGGGTGCTGGGACGCTGCCGAGCGCGTTCAGCATATGCGGCAGCGCTTTGAGTTTCAGGCCTTCGTACTCGCTAGGTACAATGGCTTCGATCAAAAACGGGCCACGCGTCTCGAACGCGTCCTTCAGGGCTGCGCAGAAGTCCTCGGCCCTTGCAACCCGTCGTCCCGGCACGCCCATGCCTTGGGCCATCGACACGAAGTCGATCGCGGGTTCCGACAGGTCCAACTGCGCCTTGGCCTCGGGGCCGATTCTTTCTGCCCCTACCCGCTCGAGCTCAATGTTGAGAATTCCGTACGAGCGGTTGTTGAAGATGACGGTGGTCACATTGAGACCCTCAGCCGCGATCGTCCACAACGCCTGAATCGTGTACATGGCGGAGCCGTCGCCAATGAGTGCGAGCACGGGACGGTCCGGTGAGGCCACCGCCGCGCCCACGGCGACTGGCAGGCCTTGCCCGATGGCGCCGCCGGTCAAGGCCAGCACGTCATGCCGAGGCGCCCCCGCAGTGGAAACCGGCAGCTTGATGCCGGAGGTTTGCGCTTCGTCTGAGATGATCGCGTTTGCCGGCAACAAGGCACCAATCGCCTGACAAGCCTTGGCGGCGTTGAGTTTCCCTTTCGGCAACGTCGGACGCCCGGCGCTCTGCAGCTTGGGCGCGGTGTCGGACGCGCCAACGGCCTCGACGAGAGCCTGCAGCGAGGCCACCGCGTCTTCATCAAGCTGCGCCAAGGTGTGAACGGTGCAGCCGTCCGGTACCAAATAGCTCTTCTTGCCTGGATACGCGAAGAACGACACCGGCGCCTTGGCATCCACCAGGACCAAATGGTCGTAGCCACTGAGCTGCACAGAGGCGAGTTCGGCGAGATACGCAATGCGCTCGACGGCAGGCAGCCCTTCGCCTCGCTCTAGTCGCGTCGGAAAGACCTCACAGAAGAGCGTGGCGCCCGTCTTCTCCGCGATCCGCGATGCCGCGCGCAGCCCCGCCTCACGCAGCACCCGATTGCCCAACAGCAACGCAACCTTCTTGCCTGACTTCTTGATGACCTCTGCAATCGCTTGCACAGTCGCGTCCGAGGCCGACGGCGCTTGCACAGGCGCCTGCGCTGGCGCGGGCTCGGCACCCTCGTTCCAGGACACATCTGCGGGCAAGATGAGCGTGGCGATCTGCGCAGGCGGACCTTTGGCTACCGCCACTGCCTCGGCGGCATCGGCGGCGAGTCGACTCGTTTCAGGTGTAGTCTTGATCCACGTAGAAACGTTCTTCGCGACCGTCTCGATGTCCGACTGCAACTGCGCATCGTATTGGGTGTGATAGGTCGCGTGGTCTCCGATGATGTTGACCATGGGCACACGTGCCTTGCGCGCGTTGTGCAGATTCGCGAGGGCGTTGCCGAGACCACATCCGAGATGCAACAGAGTGGCGGCCGGCTTGTCTGCCATGCGCGCGTATCCGTCGGCAGCCCCGGAGGCCACCCCCTCGAACAAGCACAGTACACCTCGCATGTCCGTGCCATCGAGCGCTGCCACAAAGTGCATCTCCGAAGTGCCAGGATTGGTAAAACACGTGTCAACGCCGGCGTTGACGAGAGTCTGAATTAGAGCCTGTGCGCCATTGGCCATGCTGCGCGCGACTGTAGTACATGCACTGTAGGATCCCCAGCGGATCCTCGGGAAATCCGCGAACGCGGAGGAGTACACGGCCGAAACGGTAGCGGTGCGTTAGACATCCCCGAGCGACTGGATGGATTGCCGGTCACGGCGTGCCCCGCTCGAGACCCCGCGAAATGACATCCACAACAAGGTCTGTGATGACTTTCGGTGAGCCATCATTCGTAGCGGCTCACGCAGGTGCCCAGGATCTGACCCTTGCGCTGGGTCCACACGTGGTGGCTCTGCGCTCGCATGTCTCGGTCGCGCGGAGCGTTCAGTCGTTCCACCAGCGCTTCCAGAAGTGGTACCAGTGTTTCCACGACTTGTGTGGATGCTTGCCCTCGTGGATGTCGCTGTCGCTGTCGCTGTCCGTATCGGAGTCCGAATCGTCGTCGGAATCGCAGTCACAATCACATCCGCCGCCGCCCGTGCCGCCTTGGCCACCGGCGCCGGCGATCCCACCCGCACCGCCCTTGCCTCCTTCACCGCCGCCGCCCGCGCCGGCCATGCCACCGGCACCACTGCTGCCACCTGTGCCGCCTTCACCGGCGGTGCCACCCGCACCACCCGCGCCACCGGAACCCGCCGTACCACCTTCGCCGCCGCTGCCGGCCGCACCGCCGGTTCCGCCCGTGCCTCCTCCGTCACCCACGCAGGTGACCGGCACGGTCCACTGGCTCATGCAGTACTCACCGCCATCGTCGGAGACGGTGATCGTGATCTCGTCACTGCCCTCCGCGGTACACGTGTAGATCGTGATCGGGTCGCCGGGATCTGCGATGGTCCCAACGAGCGCCGTCCACGCATACTCGATCGGATCGTCCTCGGCGTCGACGGCATCGGCCATCAGGTTGATGACGTTGCCCACCGACGTTTGCAGCGGTGACACCACTACCTTCGTGAGCTCCGCACAGATGTTGAGCTTGCCGTTGACGCGCACGCCTCCAAATCGGGACGGCAGCTTGCATCGCAGCAGCACATGAGCCTCGGTGACCTGGCCCGCGACGACGCTGAATGGCGCGGCTCCCCCACACGTCGTCTCGCCGTCGGTGGCTGTCGCCTCCAGCATGACGACGAAGTCGCCCTCCGGAATTCCGAACACCTCGACCGACGCGGTCGAACCGGGTGCGCTCGTGTCAACCGTGCCCGACATGGGGGCCATGTCCCCACCGGTGATCTCCCACGCAACCTCATCAATCTCGATCCCATCGTCGACGGTCAGGGCGATCGAGAGATTGCCCGTCACTCCCTGATTGGTGGGGTCAGAGCTACTCGAGCAGCTGGCCATCGCGAAAGCAGACGCCAGGCAAAGCACAGCAGTGTTCAGCAAACGAAGCGCACGCATACACACCTCCGAGGGTCGCGAAAAAGGGGGGACCGAGGACGTACACTGGACATCCGCGCACTACAACCCAGTTGGGTCACCCTCGCCCGCGCCGCGTAGCTGGGAACCAGGCCTTGGGGTACGAGAAGCCCATGTTTCGTGTCATGTCGCCACTCTTGGCGGTGCTTGCGCTGTTGCCGATGAGCACAGGATCCTGTTCGACGTCGGCCAGAACACCTTGCACGAGTCGCCCTCCCCACTCGAGCGAAACATGGAGGCGCTGGGCGTCGCATCGACCGGAACGATCCCTCGTCAGCTCGTTTTCGGGTGGATCGACGAACAGGCGCTGGTCGTCCATGTGGATGGACGCGGCGCCGTCCTCGTCGTGGGATGCGGCCATCAAACCGTTTCTGAGCTGCTGAAGCGATACGACCGTGTGTTCGACGTCCCACTCTACGGAGTCGTCGGAGGCCTTCATTTTCCGGTGCCCAACGGCCGCCTGAAAGTCCTCGGTTTGAATGGGCAGCGAATTCTTGCATCCGGGAAGGGGATGCTTGCACCGATGACGATGGATGACGTGAAGGCGGACCTGGCAGACCTGCAAGAACGAGGGCTGGGGCTCATCGGCGTCGGCGGTCACGACAGTAGTGATGAGGTCATCACGATGTTCGCCCAGGCGTTTGGCAACGCGTACCGGCACGTCCGGGTTGGCGAGCGCATCGTCGTCGGGCCGCCGGACTGAGTGGCCGCCAGCGTGGGGGAGTAGCCAGGCTCGTCGCTCAGGGTGCAATCTTTTTCTTGATCGCCTTTGCGACTGGTGATGGGACGCTGCCGAGCGCGTTCAGCATGTGCGGCAGCGCTTTGAGTTTCAGGCCTTCGTACTCGCTCGGTACAATCGCCTCGATGAGAAACGGGCCACGCGTCTCGAACGCGTCCTTCAGGGCTGCGCTGAAGTCCTCGGCCCTTGCAACCCGTCGTGCCGGTACGCCCATGCCTTGGGCCATCGACACGAAGTCGATCGCGGGTTCCGACAGGTCCAACTGCGCCTTGGCCTCGGGGCCGATCTTCTCTGCCCCGACGCGCTCGAGCTCGATGTTGAGAATTCCGTACGAGCGGTTGTTGAAAATGACGGTGGTCACATTGAGACCCTCAGCCGCGATCGTCCACAGCGCCTGAATCGTGTACATCGCGGAGCCGTCGCCAACGAGTGCAAGCACCGGACGGTCCGGGGAGGTGACCGCCGCGCCCACGGCGACTGGCAGGCCTTGCCCGATCGCGCCGCCGGTCAAGGTCAGCACGTCGTGCCGAGGCGCCCCGGCGGTGGAACTAGCCAGCTTGATGCCTGAAGTCTGCGCTTCATCCGAGATAATCGCGTTTGCCGGCAACAAGGCACCAATCGCCTGACACACCTTGGCGGCGTTGAGTTTCCCTTTCGGCAACGTCGGACGCCCGGCGCTCTGCAACTTGGGTGCGGTGCCGGACGCGCCAACAGCCTCGACGAGAGCCCGCAGCGAAGCCAGCGCATCTTCATGGGTCTGCACCAGGGTGTGGGCTGTACAGCCGTCCGGCACCAAATAGCTTTTCTTGCCCGGATACGCGAAGAACGATACCGGCGCCTTGGCATCCACCAGAACCAAGTGGTCGTAACCATCGAGTTGTACAGAGGCCAGTTCGGCGAGATACGCGATACGCTCGACGGCAGGCAGCCCTTCGCCTCGCTCCAGTCGCGTCGGAAAAACCTCACAGAAGAGCGTGGCGCCCGTCATCTCCGCGATCTGCGATGCCGCGCGCAGCCCCGCCTCGCGTAGCACCCGATTGCCCAACAGGAACGCGACCTTCTTGCCTGACTTCTTGATGACCTCTGCAATCGCTTGCACCGTCGCGTCCGAGGCCGGCGGCGCTTGCACAGGCGCCTGCGCTGCCGCGGGCTCGGCACCCTCGTTCCAGGACACATCTGCGGGCAAGATGAGCGTGGCGATCTGCGCAGGCGGGCCTTTGGCGACCGCCACAGCCTCGGCGGCATCGGCGGCGAGTCGACTCGTTTCAGGTATGGTCTTGATCCACGTAGAAACATTCTTCGCGACGGTCTCGATGTCCGACTGCAACTGCGCATCGTATTGGGTGTGATAGGTCGCGTGATCTCCGATGATGTTGACCATGGGCACACGTGCCTTGCGTGCGTTGTGCAGGTTCGCCAGCGCGTTGCCGAGGCCACATCCGAGATGCAACAGAGTGGCGGCCGGCTTGTCGGCCATGCGCGCGTATCCGTCGGCAGCCCCGGAGGCCACCCCCTCGAACAAGCACAG
>CAMYMX010000216.1 GCA_947259605.1 uncultured Polyangiaceae bacterium
CGGTCTCCCGTCTCATCCGACGGCGCCCCTGGTTCGTGGTACAAGTACTTCCAAGGTAGCTTTGACGAGCCCGGTATCGACGGAAACAGCGATCCCGTCATTCGTGGTCCGAGTTCTACGGCTTTCTGGGCTGGGTTCCCGAGCGTCAGTTACAACGTCTCGTTGGACGCCTACTTGGCCGTCTTCGTATCGGCAGACGGCTTCTACTACTCCGCATCATCGGACCTGACTAATTGGACGGTTGGCAAGAAGCTGCTCACGCGGAATGAGACCCCGAATACCGCAGAGCCTTGGCTCCTATATCCGAGCTTGCGGAGCCCGAGCCAACCGACCGACTCGACGACTCTGTTAGCCCATCAGGCTCATCGTAAACGCCGAATTGCGCGGTACCAGATGTTATGTCGCGTGGCGTGCCGCGCCGACAGGGCCTTTGTTTTCGCTACGCTCGCGGACCGCGGTTCTAGAAGACGAAACACCCCAACACCGCATCCCAGCGGAGGCCGGCACCCTGACGCTGATGGACCGAACGCGCGAGCGACCTCTTCTTACCGTTGCGAACACCGAGCAGCGCGGCGCTCACAATCGTGCCGATGGCTCCACTACCGGCCAAGGTGAGCCCGAGCGCGAAGTGGGCGTAGCCCGGATCTGTGCACACGAGCCCGTCGTTGCCTGCCTCGCACCGGGGAATCGCGAAACCGAGGAAGATCGAGCCCACAGTCAACATGGCCGCGCTTCCGATCAAAGCGTTGCGTGCCCGCCGGCTGCGATCTTTCGCATCGGCGAGTCGATACTCGTCGAAGGACACGGGCGGGAGGCCCGGGTCACCATAGGTGAAGTGCTTGACGGCCAGTCGCTCGAGCTGCCTCTCTTGCTTCACGCGAACACCGTATACGATGACCGTCGAGATCACTGCGAGGGAGCCTGTCGCGGCGATAGTCATGCCTGCGCGGCTGAGCCTGTCACCCCGTCCCGAGCACGCGGCAATCCCGCCGAATTCTCGGCACTGCCCAATCCCTGTGCCCAAGAGGACCGATCCAACGGCGAACACACTGACGCTGCCGAGGAACCAGTTGCGCGTTCGCAACACGGCTGAACGAGCGACCTCGAACTCTTGGGGGTCGAACCCCGGACTGGGCAGCGAAGGCACCCTGGGTTCGGCGACCAGGGGTAGTCCGCGCTCTGCCTCGCCCGCCCCTTGCGCCCGAGCTTCCGCTTGTGTGGCCAAAAGCGACACGAGTAATAGTGCGGCTATGATTGCGCGGCGTTGCATTGGTCCGTGTCGTTGATGAGTGGACGGTGGTGATCGTCCCCAAACATTGCCAAGCTACCCCAACTTCGTCATGCATGCTCTGACAAAGGCCTGGCTTCCTGCAGTCATCCTGTACGCGCTCCTCGCGTGCATCGCATGTGGTTGTCGTGCCCGGGTGAGGTCGGTCACGCTCGATATCCCCGGAACCCATCCGGTCCGTGTCGCTCCAATCGACATGGAGCCAAACGCAAGCCAGCTCACGGCGGTCGGGGAGTCGCCCAAGCGCGGGCGACCCAGTTGGCGCTACGGATACAAAGATCTCTACCTTCTGGAGAACATGCTTCGGGAATCCATCCCCATCCGTGGCGGCGCAAGGACGTCTTTTCAGATTCACCTGGTCATCCGGCATGTCTTGGTCGCGACTAGCAGCTCGTACGACGGAGTGATCGCCTGCGTGGCTTGGGCGCTGACCGATCCGGACGGCGAGCTCATTTTTGATGAGCAGTTCTATGTTGTGCCGAGCATGCCTTCGCGGGGCCTCGAGGCCATGAAGAACCAGATGCACGCGGCAATCACCAAACGAGTCCACCAAACGGCCCAAGACGTTGCCTCGGGTCTTCCCCTAGGACCAGCCTCTCACGATACCTACGATGATTTTGAGAGCGCAGCCTCGCAGGTTCCGCCTTGGCTTACCTCGTACGTGTCCATCTGGGAGGGTCCCATCTTGTCGATTGGACGCACCGTGGGAGGTCCGTCGCAGACGCACCTCGTTCGCCAGGGTAACTACATCGATTGGTATCTCCGATTGGGTGTCCCAAGACCGACGGAGCCCCGCGCGCCCGAGGAGCCTCCACAGCCAACTGCACCACGCCCCCCCGGTTACCCGCCGGCGCGACGACCCTGACGCCCCGGGCCCGATGCTCTCCATCCTGTCGTTCCTCAGAACGTTGTCCGTCGCAAAATGCTCGCCACGCTTTGAAGGTGCGGCGCACGCAGGCGTCCTTCGGCTTCGACTTCTAAATGCCGCAACGCCCTACAGCAACTCGGACCGCTCAGCAAAGCAGGTGTTGCGAACCTCGTCGTCAGCATCCTTGCACGGGTAGCTGTCTGGAGGATCCTGCTGGCGCCAAGCGTCGAATTCCTGACACGCCAATTCGGCCAAGCAATTGTTCTGGCTCCTGACCGCATCCGCGCATTCCGACGAAACAAACTGAGCATTGGAGAGCTCCGTCGCACATTCGCTCAAACAGCGGGAGAAGTCCGTGGATGTACAGTCGGCGACTACCGTGCACCACGGAGAGCAACTTGGATCGGGCGGGGGGTCGCTACAACCGAGCGACGATGTTAGCGCGACCATTAGAACTGCAATCGCAGTAAGAATTGGCCTCTGCTTCATTCTCCCTCCTTATGGCAACTTAGGGTCATAGTAGCAACGCAGTTGGGATGAGCGGATGCGTTTTGGTCGTGGCGCATCCATTTCGCCAGGCGTCCTACGGAACGCAGCGAGTTCGTTCCGTAGCTTGGGCTTTGGCAGAAAGACTTGAGTTCCGGCTGGCATGCATGATGCAGCGATTTCGCTCGATTGCATGGCGTTCGCGTCTACGCGGGAGGTTAGTCATGCGGTACTTGCTGATCATCTTCATGCTCGCGCTTGTCTTCTTTCGGTGGGGTGGGTGCTTTGCGGAGGGAGAAATTTGCTACAGCCATGACGATTGTGAGGACGGTAGCGAGTGCACCGACAACTATTGCAAGGACGTTTATGAGTTCTGCGAGGGGGAGAACGACTCCAGCGGTCACTGTAGATACGACCTCGTCGCCGACGGGACCCCCTGCATCGCACCCGGCAAAGACGAAGGGGTCTGTAGAGACGGCGTTTGCGTGCCGGCGGACCTCGAGCTCGTCGATGACTACGACGCGGGGATCTCGCTTACCCCGTAGTCGGTCAACACCGACTTGAGTCTGTGGTCGACGGCAGATCTAGAACACGAACTGCGATCGGCCCGGATCCCAACGAACCGCTCGGGGCTTGCGTCGCTCGACGAGGGAGCCGAGCTCTCTGAGCTGACGCTTCCTCACGCTGAGCATGGTTCCGCTGATCACCATCCCGGCAAGCCCGCCCGAGAAAAGCACGATGCCCGTCGTGCGCACCGCCCGGCCGCTTTTCGTGCAGACGAGGTCGGTCCGTTGGGAAAAACCACCGTCGCATCCTCGGGTCGTTGCGATCATCCATAGCGAAAGACCAACTGCGGTGCCAACGGAAGTTCCAATCAGCGCTCTGCGGTTGCGGCGAACCTGACGCTCGAGCTCGTTGCGCTTGGGATCCTCCATGGGGATGATCGTTGCGGGTGCGGTGCCAATCGATGCGCCAAGCGCCAGCAGGTATGAAGCGGACGGATCCGACCGCTGAACCAGAGCAGCCGCTTCCTGAGCGGAGGCGTTCTCGGCCCAGAGCAAGGCCACCAAAGTGAGGCAGCTTAGGTATGACTTGAGGTACTTCATGCTTGGCTCCTTTGCGTGATCAGACGAAAGCGTTACGGGTCCACGGTGGGCGGGTAGCCCGTGCCCTGTGGCAAGGCGGGCGCTGGCTCCGGGGCGTCAGGCGGTCGAGCGATGCCCAGTCGACCGTACCAATCGATATCGTCAACGCGGCGCGCGGACTCTTCCCCGGATTGTCCGCCGACGGTCCTCCAAATCCCCGTCTGGTTCCCCCATTGGTCGTAGCCCCCGAAGATGGTGGGCAGTTCCGACTTGAATTGGTTCGGAATCCTCGATGCTGCGCGCTCGAAGTCGTCGTACGTGTCCTCGGGTGGCGAGCCAAGCGGCCGACCGGATGCCACGTCTTGCGCTCTCTGGAGGACCCGCTTGGTGATGCCCTCGTGGATGCGGTTCTTGATGCCGCTGACGCTCAGCGGGGGAGAGCCTCTTGCCGCGTAGAACTGTTCGTCAAAGACCAGCCCCTGCTGCGGGTTCGTAAGCGCCCAGGCGATGCATGCAAGGCCCGCCCCTTTCTCGTTGCTGTGCACGATCAGGAATGATCGCACCACGAGATGAACTCGAAATGAATGCTCCGGAGCTCCTCGGATCGGAACTGTGCTCTCCAGCATCGTCTGAAGCACACGCAGGTCCTTCGACTCATATTCCCCAACCTTGTATGTCCCCACCGCGACAAGCTTGGTCGCCCCCGGCTCCATTTCGATGGGAGCGATGCTGACCGGATGGGTCGCTTCCACATTCAGCGTGACCGGTTTCGCTCGTGCGGAACAACCGAGAACCATGAATGCAGGCAGGGCGCTCCACAAGACCGACCGCGGTAGCCCTCTGGTGAGTGCAAACATCATGGGGACGGCTCAACTTCCGTCGGGGGAGGAGGGGTTGCGGAGGAAGGCTCCCGCGGGGACTTACCCTGAGAAGCCTCTTCTGCGGGTCGAGGAATGCCCAAGCGGTAGTACCAATCAATCGAGTCGTTGCAGCGTGCGAACTCTTCGCCCGTCTCTCCGACGTACTCGACGCTGCGCTCTACACCACCCCGCTGTAGCGTGACTACGCGAATCTCACCAAGCTCATTGGGAATCGAGGCTGCTGCGGATTCATAGTCTTCGTACACCCAGCGAGGCGGCGGGCCTGGTGGAAGACCGGAGGCAACCGCTTGCGTCGCAGCATGAACCCGCTTGGTGATGCCTTTCTGAATCGGCTTCTTGACGCCGTTGACGCCCTTGTTGCCCGTGTATGCGGCGGCGTAGAACGTTTCATCGAAGACCAGCTCGCCGCGAGGGTTGGTCAGCGCCCATGCGACGCATGAGATGCCGACAGCCTCGGACTGATGGTACGCGATCAGGAATCGGCGAATTACGACGTGGATTCGAAACGACTCACCGGGAGCGCCCGGGATCGGGTTCGTCTCTTCGAGCATCTGTTGAAGGACAGCGAGATCCTTGTCTTTGTATCGATACGCCGCGCCACCGAAGGGCACATCGATTGCGGTGACCTTGCTCGCTCCGGGCTCGACCTCTGGAGACGCGATGCTGACAGGATGATTTGCGGGAACATCCAGCGTGACGGTCTGGGCACGAGGCGCACATCCGAGCGTGCTCAAGGCAGCGTACACGCCGAGCGCAAGCACGGCGGACAAGCCGATCGTCTTGGGACGAAGTTGAAATGAATAAGGCATAAGCAACCCCACCCTCCTGCCGCGGCCTAGCGCGGTAACGCTCGTGGGCGATCAAAAACACTGCAAACGGCATGCCAACACCTG
Organism: uncultured Polyangiaceae bacterium; assembly: GCA_947259605.1. Taxonomy (GTDB): domain Bacteria; phylum Myxococcota_A; class Polyangia; order Polyangiales; family Houyiibacteriaceae; genus SG8-38. The sequence goes on from CAMYMX010000216.1 coordinate 5,502, forward strand.
ATGGACTTGCGTCGTGGTAGTCCGTGACCGCTGCTAGGGCCGTCCGACAGGCGGCAGGAGGGCGCCCAGGGCTCGCCTGGGCGCCGCAAGTTTGGCGCCGCGTGAGGCGATCAACGCAGAAGATTCGGTCCGCACGCTGCAGATACTCCATGAAACAGCCTGAATTCCACCTGGCACGCAGGATGCAAAACAGCACACCGCCTACACAACCGCGCAGCGGAATCGAGTCACCGTTGTGGCGGGGAGATTCTTATGACGATTTGCTCTCGCCCTTTCATTCCGCAGACCGTGGAGGATGTGACCGATGTCAGTGAATCCGCGTGAACATCTGGGCGAAGCTTCGAGTCACGCTGTGCATGCGCACGTCGTTCTTGCGATCCTGGTTTGCATCTCTTTCCTCCTCGCCGGTCAGAGCATGGTGCTGGCGCAGTGGAGCTCCTCCTCGAGCGCATCGGAGCAGGCCCCGATCATCGATACACCCCCACCACGCGACGAAGGTCTCCCCGTGCCACCAGTTGTCGGTGCTTCAGAGCAGGTCCGACCGCTTCACTTGCTTTTCCAATCGACGACACAGGGCGTGTCGTTCCACCTCAGGTTGGGCGCCACCTACAAAGACGTCGCGACCGGCGCTGCAAGGTTTGGAATCGACTACCAGGCAACGGGGTATCCGATCCATTCCGGCGAGGTCGCGACGGGATACGCGCCCATCTGCGAGACGCCTTGCGTAGCTACGTTATACCCCGGAACCCACCGCATGGCGCTCGCGCTGAATGAGGGATACCCGCTCGACGTGGAAAAGGCCGTCCACCTCGAGGTCGACTCGGTCGTCGAGGCTCGTTACGTCGACAAACGCCGGAAGCGAAGAGCGGGCGCGATGATCGGCCTCGTTACGGACATCGCGGGGACGGTAATGATGCT